>DATDHE010000390.1:0-3806 GCA_036521695.1 Candidatus Acidiferrum sp.
CAAGACACAGGGCCGCGGCATTGATCACAGCATCTTCTCCGACACGCTCTAATGGATCGGCGATCGTGCGACCGGCTTTGAGAAACTCGATCAACACATCATAAGCACCGAGCGCGGCCAAGGCCTGCACCACACGGCAGCGAGCTTGAAAAAGGCCGCTGCGCTCGCGTTCAAATAACATTGCCCGCAACGCTGGAATGGCTTGAGCGCCACAAGCAATCACGTCAAGGATACCGCGGTCACCATGCTGGAATGACCTCAGCGCCGCAATCGCTTCTTCAACCGCTGGCGGCTGACTTACGTTTTTCTCAGTCGGCGCGGAATGCATCATATTTCTCATTATTGGCTTCTTCGGCTACGCCGATTTGCCACCTCTACATCGGCGGATGATGAGTGCGCGCCCGGCAAAAAATTGACCTGGCGACGGCCCGCTATCAATAACAGTCCTCGGTTCGCAGCAGTCGTTTCTTCCTCGCTAGCGAGATAACGTCGGACGCCTTCATGTTTGATCGCATACCGCTTCATGTCTTCCGAATACCGTTCCAGCACAGCCGCGTGACGCTCTAACATCGCACGCACCAAATCGGCGTCGTGAATAGCTGAAATAAGCATGACAAAATGCGGCAAGCAGATCGCGGTTAGCGCGTTCAATTCGCGCGCCTTATCCCGACCCAACCGCTTTCTTGTGGATTCGATTACTTCGCGTTCGGCGCTGTCGCGCGCGTTACACAGGATGCAGTCGTATTGGTCAGGGAGCAGCGCCTCCAGCCGTGCATGAACTTGCTGGAAATCCGCTTTGGAAGCGAATTCCCGAAGTAAAGCTGCTAACCGATCCAGAAGAGGCGGATGTCCGGCGCAAATACCGTAGGGGGATGCTACCGACTGAAACTGCCAGACATGAAACGGGCAGAACCCACCACGATCAGCGAACTGCTGCTGCTCATCGTGGTTTATGATCATGTCGTGCTGATAACTGCAAAGGAAGCTCCAGATTTTATCGGCAACATGCGCACAAATTTCGCATGACGGGAGCTGATGTAAGCCCGGAAAGGCTTCACCAGCGTCCGAAATTGGCTTTTGATTTTTAGCTCCATATGGCTGGCTCACTGCATCGATCTGTTGCATTAAGCGCCCTACTTCCGGTGAATGCGGCAGTTCCCGCAGGACTCGCCGTGTGCGATCACACATCCGAAGCAGGAATTCCCAACTTTTGTCGGTTAGCAGAAATCCGAGCAATGCTTTCTCGAGATCTGGAACGCCGCTTGCGTTGATAAGAACTTTGTCCTTCGACTGCTTCGCCTTTAACCCCTCGGTGGCGGAAACCGAGAAGATCGGCGGCATTGTTTGACCAAAGGCGATGCACAGATGCTCGCGTAGAAAAGCGAGAACGGTCTCTCGCTGCTCAGGCGTTACCGTATCGTGTTTGTTGAGAACGACGAAAATACGCCGTCCCGATGACGCACCGGCCTTGAAGAATCGAACCTCTTCTTCAGACAATGGACTATCGTAGCTGGTTACTAGCACAAAGGCGTCAGCTTCGGGCAGAAACGCCTCTGTTGTGAGAGTATTTTCAACGATGACCGAGCCAAGACCGGGAGTATCAACGAAATAGAATCCACGGCGAAGAATTTCGGCAGGCAATTGGATTTCGGCGGTTTTGATGTGCTCGGCATTGCCAGGGTTACTTTGCTGTGTGATATGCTGTGATAGTAATGCAATGGGAATTTCTTTATCTAGAATTCTATTGTCATACTTCAGGACCACGCGCTCTTTGCTGCCATAGCCAACGGTCGTGATCACCGAGGTGAGCGGAACTATGCCGGTCGGCAAGCGGTCGGTGCCCAAGATCGCATTCATCAGGGAGGTTTTCCCCCGGCTGAACCGACCAACGACCACAATGTTGAAGCGGTCCTCGGCAAGCCGGGCGAAGAGGTCCTGAATGCATGCTCTGAGTTCGTTTCCCGCTTCCGGCACGCAGGCAGACACGGACCGCAGTGTCTCGGCGATCGCAAACTTCCTCCGCTCGTACTCGCGCAAATCCATTTGCATCTTTGACAGGGGACTGAGCGGCCGAACCTATAGATTGTCTTCGCTGGTCGCGTGGCGAGCGCAGAGCGACGGCTTTGGGTTGCCATCCGATTCGGTATTCGGCTCTGCGGAGGCGTAGCTATTCTCGGGCTTGGGAGTGAGACAAAGCCATCCCTGCTCTAGCTCGAGATAAGCCTGCTTGATCTCAGCAATACTCGTCGTTAGCGCAGCAGTTGCGCACGCAGAGGCCTCTTGGCGGCAAAATGTTGTTCGCTTAGCGTTTGTAAGGCGATCCATGGCAAGATGACTCCTATAAGTTTGCAGGAGTCATCAGCCCTCCGGTCGGAGTCCGTTGGGCAATTTGGGGCGAACTCCATCGCCTTTACCGATTCAAAACTTAAGCCTGGTGCGACGGCCAGTCAATCAATTCCCCGGAAGGGAGACGCCCGCATCCCACAATCCGCGGGCCGTCTCGTCTTTGTCCCAAACGGCGCTGGGCACAGGCCAGTTACTCTCTCCCTAGCGGGATGACATTGCCTCGTGACGATGGCCAACCCAGACAAATATTGGCACCGCTGCGAGCTGCGTCACAACGCAGAACGAAATGACAGCGGGCACCGATAGGTCATAGAGAACGCCGATGGCGGCACTACCGAGGAACCAGAAAATTCCATAGCCCGCGGTAAACGTGCCGAACGCCGATGCGCGTCGATGCGGCGATACCATCGGTGACACCGCCGCCGGAATAATCGATTCATGCACCCCCATGCCAAGCCCCCAGATCGCAGCGCCGAGGAGCGCTAGCCAAAAGCCGCCAAGAAAGACGAGCGGCGCAAATAAAGCTGATGTGAGAGTCAGCGCGACCAAAACAACAAATCCATAGCGGTCGAAAAGGCGTCCCAAAACCAGGGAGCCAGTGCCGCTGACTGCCATCGCGGCCGAATAGAAGATCGCGATCCAGTTACCGGGAACTGTTTCCGCTCGCGTGAAATGATACGCGATAAGTGGATAGTCGGCGAATCCCGCGGCAACGAGGATCGCACCGAGCAGATAGATCCAGTAAACGCGCGGCAGATCAGTTCGCATGGTCGCTTGTTCGGCTCGTTCCATGTGCTGCGGCCTTGGGTAGAGAATTCGCGCAAGAAAAACGAGACTCAAGTTGATGATTGCTGGAATCAGCAAAATGGCAAAAGCTTCACGATAATTGCCGTTGTTCGCCAGTACGACTGAGACAGCGAGCGGTCCGAACATGGCGCCGAACTGGTCGAGCGCTTCATGCAGCCCGAACGCGAGACCATAGCCGCCCGCCTGCTTTCCAGCATGCGAAAGCATGACGTCCCGTGGCGGATTACGGATAGCCTTGCCAACTCGTTCGAGAATGATCAATGAGGCGGCCGCGGGCCAGCTGCCAGTCAAAGCAAGCGCCGGCACGGAAGCCATCTGCACCAAATAACCGAAGATGGTAATCGGCCAGTAACGGCCGGTGGCGTCCGCCCATCGCCCCGAAAACAGCCGCAGTCCGTAGCCAAGAAGTTCCCCAAAACCGGTAACCACGCCGACGATTGTGCCGCTCGCCTCAAGAGTCGCCAAATAGGGACCGACGATGCTGCGCGAACCTTCATATGTGAAATCGGCAAAGAAGCTTAGAATGCCGATTAGGACAACAAACCGCAGCGCGATGCGGCGGTCACGCAGATCCGCCATTGCAATTGCTCCACTTGCCGTTCGTGATCTAATTCCTCGAACGGGTCGTCGTCAGCTGCGTGCGATGGAACTTT
>DATDHE010000391.1:0-21655 GCA_036521695.1 Candidatus Acidiferrum sp.
AAATGCGCTGGAAGGACGGCTAACCATCTTGACGATTCGCCCGCTGGAATCCCACGACATGGAAGCAATTCTTGCGATTCAAGCCGCCTGCCCGGAAATCGCGCAGTGGACCGCGTGGGATTATGACCGCGTAGCCCGCGGCGAAATGGCCGGATGGGTGGCGGAAGAAAATCGGGCGGAAAAAGATGCCCGGGTCGCTGCCGAACTCAGTGTCGAAGCCGCTGCTGAAGGCGCTGTCGAAGTCGCCGGATTCCTCGTCGCGCGTCGCCTGAGCAGCGAGCTTGAAATTCTCAATTTCGCGGTGGAGTCCGACTCGCGCCGTATACACGCCGAAGGCTATCCCGCCGGCGAAATGAAACACGGCCCCAACGCGCTCATCGATGAAAATCTTCCCGTCGTCGTCCTTGCCACTCGCGACGACACCGATCCCGAATCCATTACGCGCTACGAAAAAAGCGTCTCCAACATCAAAGAAGTGAAAGCCCGCGACGGCATCGTCATTTCGATCGCCACAGAAAAGGACCATCTTGCTCGCGAAGCCTCCGACCACATCATCGAACTTCCTCCGGGGCCCGAAATCCTCTCGCCCCTGCTGGAGATCATCCCCTTGCAACTTCTCGCTTACCACATCGCTGTTCGCCGCGGGTGCGATGTCGACCAACCAAGAAACCTGGCGAAATCGGTGACGGTCGAATAGCAGAAAAAGTTCGCGGTTAGTTTTCACATTAGATTCCGCCGGTAGGCCCACGCGCCTTTTTCCGCTAAAATGAAAACATGCGTCACTTCTTCTGGGTTTTCTTGGGAGTCTCTCCTTTCGCTGCGATTCTTCTCCCGCTCTCGGCCAATGTCCAGACACCCGCACCAGCAACCGCAAACCTCCACGAGATTCGTACCGAAGGCCTGAAAACTCTTTCCGACACCCAAATCATTGCTCTCTCCCAACTCGAAAAGGGCTCCCAGGTCGGAAAATCGGATTTGCAGGCCGCGGCAGACCGCTTATTGCAAACAGGTATGTTTGCCAAAGTAAACTACACCTTTCAGACGCGTGGTGACGGCCTCACTGTAACGTTTCAATTGGAAGAAGCCTCGCGAGTTCCTGTATACTTCGACAATATTCCCTGGTTTTCCGACGGCGAGCTCGCAGACGCCATCCGCAAGAAAGCCCCTTTCTACGACGGCACCCTTCCGGAAGCCGGCGCGGTCCTGGATCATGCGACAGAAGCCGTCAAAGACTTGCTGGCCTCACACCAGCTGAACGCAACGGTTGAGCACGAGTTGCTTGCCAATCCCCTAGCGGAAGGCAACGTCCAGGTATTTCACGTCGAGGGCGCCGCGTTCTTCATCGCCAGCGTGGAATTCGGCGATCCCTCCATTGCCTCTTCCCATGTCGTGCAGCAGCAGCTTGCAGACGTACAAGGGAAGCCCTTTTCGCGCATGACTATCGACCTCTTTCTCTCCGAACAATTGCGTCCGTTCTATCTCAAGAAAGGCTACCTGCGCGTAAAGCTCGGCCCGCCAGAGGTGCGCTTGACGGGCGATCCCAATCAGAAGCTGCCCGACCAAATCCCCGTTTTCGTCCCGGTCGCTACCGGCGCCATCTACCACTGGAAGGGATCACAGTGGTCCGGAAACTCCGCTCTCTCCTCCATCACACTTTCGAATGAACTCGGATTAAAACTGGGAGACGTAGCCGACGGGATGCAAATCGAAGCAGGCTGGGACCGCGCACGCGAAGAGTACGGACATCGGGGCTATCTCGATGTAAAGATTGATCCCGTCGCTTCCTACGACGATCAGACGCACACGGTTTCCTACGCTGTAGCTGTAGCGGATGGCGCACAGTACCACTACAACAAGATGGTTCTCACAGGACTCTCGCTCGCGGCCGAAAGCCGCATTCATCAGATGTGGCCCACCGCGCCGGGCGCGGTCTTTGACAAATCTCTCTTCGAAAAGTTTCTCACTCAGTTGCAGTCCCACCCGGCTGAGATCTTTGGTGAGTTGCCTGTTCACTACGAAACCGTCGGGCACTGGCTGCGCACCGACGCCGACAAACATACGGTGGACGTCTTGCTCGATTTCAAATAACCGTTCAGCCGGCCGAAGCCAGCCAAGAAAATTAGTTGTCTGGTGGGGTATACTCTCGATGGAAATGAATACTCTCGTGCGTATCCACATTACGGAACAGACGCGACTCTCTACCGACGAAAAGGAGCTGTTGCTGCTGAAGCAACTGACTGAACTCCCTTCCGTGATTGTGGCCCTTTCCGGAGGCGCCGACTCCGCCTACCTAGCCTGGGCCGCTCATCGCGCAATCGGCTCGCATGCCTTGTCAGTGACTGCTCTCTCCCCAAGCTATTCCGCGCATGACCGCATCGTCGTCGAGGAATTTGTCCGCCAGATGAGCGTGCACCATGAATTCATCGAGACCCACGAACTGGAAAATCCCAAGTACCGCGCAAACGCGTCCGACCGCTGCTATTTCTGCAAGGATGAGTTGTTCACAGTGTTGGATTTGATCGCGCGGGAGCGCGGCTTCGCCGGCGTGGCCTACGGCGTCAACGCAGATGACACCCTGGATTTCCGCCCCGGCCACCGCGCCGCTTCGGAACATCGCGTCCTGGCGCCCCTTCTCGACGCCGGACTGCATAAAACCGAAATTCGACTGCTCTCCCAACGCGCGGGGCTACTCACTTGGGACCGCCCCGCCTCCGCGTGCCTTGCCTCACGCCTTCCCTACGGGACGGAAGTGACTCCGGAGCGGCTTGCCCTTGTGGAGCGCGCTGAAGCGGCCCTCCGCGAACTGGGCTTCCGGCAATTCCGCGTCCGCCTGCACGATAAGCTTGCGCGCATAGAAATAACTCGCGACGAAATGCCTCGCGCCATGTCGCTTGAGATGGCTGCTTCCATCTCGGCCCGGCTCAAAACAGCAGGTTTTACCTATGTCGCGCTCGATCTCGAAGGCTACCGCCAGGGTTCACTGAACGAGAGCCTTGCGCGGTAATGCAAGCTCCGGCCCACCTGCTGGGCAACCGGAACATTTTCACTGGACTTTGCGTATCTTCTACCAGGGAAGGGCTAGAAAGCGCCGCGGTGGGCGCTGGAGGAAGAATGACGCGACACTACAGGCTAGCAGCACCCATCGCTTTGCTTGCCATCGTGGTGGCCCTGGCTGGCTGCCAGATGGGCCCATCCGTCTCCGGCAGTTTCGACCGCTCGCTGGATGTTTCAGGCCCTATTCGTCTGGAGCTGAGCAATGTCGCGGGTGACGTGGCCATCGTCGGCAGCACTGATGGCAAAGTTCACGTGCACGGAGATGTGCGCGTTTCCGGATTTGGGTTGGGGAACCCACAGAAACGCCTGGACGACCTCGTTGCCAGCCCGCCCATCGAACTTAAAGGAGACACTCTCCGTATCGGCAAAGAATCCTCTCGTTTGCGGAACGTCGCCATCACCTATTCCATCGAAGTGCCTCGGGAGACCTCGGTCAATTCCGCGAGCGTTTCTGGCGGGCAGTCCGTTCACGGCGTCCACGGCCCCGTGCAGGCCGAGTCCGTCTCAGGAAGCGTCAGCGGCCAGGATATTGGACGGGAGGTTAGGCTATCCTCGGTTAGTGGAGCAGTCACCGCCGAGAATTGCGGAGATGACGTTCGCGCCACGAGCGTCTCTGGAAGCGTGACCGTTTCCAACGCCAAGGGAGACGTGGTGGCTCATTCCGTTTCAGGAAATGTTGAAGTAAAAAATCCAGGTGGCCGCGTGGAAGCCAACAGTTCCAGTGGCTCGGTGAACGTGCGAGACGCAAATGGCGACGTGAAAGCCCACGCCTCAGCAGGTCGCGTGACTGTCCAGGGCAATCCTAGCGGAAACAGCTATTGGGATTTGAAGACCGCTTCTGGTCCCGTGGATATCGCGGTGCCCTCCAACGCAAGCTTTCATCTTTCCGCCAGCGCCGTATCCGGTCAAATTCGCGCGCAAGTTCCCATCATGATTGAAGAGCAAGGCAAGCATTCGCTTCGCGCCCACATGGGTGACGGCGGCGGCCGCGTCGAAATTCACACCGTTTCCGGCGCGATTGAGGTGCTTGGCCCGCAATAAGCATCTCGCTATCGGGCCCGCGAGGTCTGCGGCTCAATAGCAACGCCTTCGGCAATTTTCCGTCAAACAGACTAGAATTCTAGCTAATGAACAGCACGCGAAAACTCCTCGCGCTTGTGCTCGTGACTCTTGCGATCCTGCCCATTTGCCTCGTGAGCAGTCCTGCCCACGCTCAACAAAACGAAAGTCAGGCCCCGCCCGCACCGGTGATGAAGCCCATCGCACCCAGGCAGCCTCCTGCCGCAAAACCGCTATCCGAAACCGAAGAGTTGCAGCAGGCGATCGATCACGCCGGCAACGATCGCGCCTCGCTCGTCCGCAACCTCGAAGCATTCCTCAAGGACTATCCGGAGTCACGGCAGCGGGCCCAAATCTATCGCGCCCTTGTCGAAGCCAGCCTGCAATTGCGAGACTCCCCGCGTGCTACCGATTACGCCGAACGTCTCGTCGCCATTGCCCCTGAAGATATGTCCATGACGCTCCTTGCTATTCAGCTCTTGGAGCGCAACGGTGACGAAGCCGCCCTCCGCCGCGCGCTCAACTATTCCACACGCGTTCTGGACTATATCGACCGCAGTTCCGCGGGAGAAAAATCTCCTAAAGTTTCCAAGGAACAATGGGAAGCCGAGCAGAAACGCGACAAGGTGAATATCCTTGTGCTTCGCGGAAGACTCGCTTTCAAGCTCCACGAAAACATCGCCGCCGAGAAAGATTTTCGTGCGAGCATGGCGTTGTCCCCGAGTGCCGCGGCGGGTGAGAAACTGGGTGAAATCGCGGAGCTAAACAAAGACTTGTCCGACGCCATCCGCGAATACGCCAGAGCTTTCGCGCTTGCCGACTCCTCGTCTGCTGCCGCCAACCGGCGTGAGATACGCCAAAAGCTTGGCAATGTCTGGCGCCTCGCGCATGGCTCCGACCAGGGCCTTGGCGACTACATCTTGCACGCCTACGACGAAGCTGTCGCGTCCTCGGAAAGCCTGAAACCAAGAAGAAACGCCAACGCGAGAGAGCCCTACGATTTCACGTTGCGCAAGGCGCAAGACGGCTCACCTTTTCCGCTCGCCGAACAAAAGGGAAAAATCGTCGTCCTGAACTTTTGGGCTACCTGGTGCGGGCCGTGCCGCGAGATGGAACCCCACTTCGAGCGCGTGGCCGCGCAGTTCCAGGGGCGCGCGGACATCGTTTTTCTTGCCGCGAATTGCGATGAAGATGAAACTCTCGTGCCGCCCTATCTGCAAGAAGAAAAACCTCGCACAACGGTAGTTTTTGCGGATGGGTTGGATGCGCTCCTCTCCGTCAACTCTTTCCCCACTGTCGTCATTCTCGATCGTCAGGGAAAGATTGCCTATCGCGCGGAGGGATTCGATCCCGATGATGTGGAAACAGAACTAAGCAGCGCGGTGCGCAATGCCCTGGCGGCGCAAAAAGAACATGCGGAGAACTCCGCTCACGGCGCCAAATCGGCGTTATAGTTCCCAACGAATTCCTCGAAATCGTCGACTTCATCCATGTCCTTGCCCACATACCGTATCGTATGCGAATCCACCCGCTGCACCGACCTTAAATAACTCAGCAGCTCCGCAGGCGTATAGTTCTTGAACGTAATTTCCAGCGTCACCGGGGTTTTGATGACGTACGGTTTGAAATCGTGGATTCGTGCAAACGCCGCTTTCACGCCCGCGTAGATTTTGTCGCAGGAGGTCGCTGGCGTTAGCGTCTCCGCCGAATGAAAACCGAGCGACTTTTTCGTCTCCACGCTTTCGATGTTTCCAAGCCGCGATTTAATCTCCTCGATGGCTGCGTCATCGCCTGATACAAAAATAACCGGGACTCCCTTTGCACCGGCGTAAGCGGCGTTGTACTCCCCTTCCGTCACTGCATTGCCATTCAAAGCCACACGCGCATAGTGCGCACTCGAAAACGTGTGCGCGCGGACGCCCTTCGGATTCGTAGTCGATGCGTGATAGCCGATCAAAATGGCCGCGCTGAAGCTCGGATCCAGCCCGGCCATCATTCCGCCACGCCGCGGCCACGCGCGCACAATGCGAACATTCATCGGAAACTCCTCGATCAAAAGATTCTCGCCGTTTCCATGCGAATCGCTCACCACAATCTCGCCGGCGCCCGCTTCATTCGCTGCCCGTACCGCCGCCAGCGTCTCGTTGGTCATAAAATGCCGAAAACGCTCGTATTCGAATCCGCTGGGCCCAAGCTGGTCTGCGGTCACAACACCCGCCACACCTTCCATATCCACAGAAATGTACACCTTCAATTTCTTCGCCGAGTCGGCCGTACCGTGCGCCAAGGCCCGTCGCGCCGCGCTGGGACCAATCAAGAGGCTAGCTCCGAGAAATCCCATGGTGACAACAAGCCGCAGTCTGAGACGCATCATGAAATACCTCACAATTCCTTGAATGAAATGAAATCTGATTGCGAGCGCATTTCTAATCTTGCCCCGTCGCCGAAGCCGAAGGAAAAACCACGGCCGCCTCGCGCGCCGCCACAATTGTGTTCACATGGATTCGAATCGTGTCTTCCACACGCCGCGCATACCCCCCAGCCAAAGTTGTCGCGACTGGGATCCCCCGCCGCCGCGCCTCTTCAAAAACTCGACGGTCGCGAGTTTTCAACCCGTTCTTCGTCATCATCAATCCGCCAAGTTGGTCCTCGCAAAACGGATCAGCCCCTCCAACATAAAAAAGAATCTCCGGCTGAAACTCATCCAGAACCCCCTGTACCGCCGGAATCAACGCACCAAGGTATTCGTCATCCTCCACGCGGTCCGCCATTTCCAAGTCCAAATTCGATGGCGGCTTGTAAGCCGGGTAATTGTTCTCCTGATGGATCGAAAGCGTGAAAACAGACTCATCGTCCGCAAAAATCGCCGCCGTTCCGTTCCCCTGATGCACATCCGTATCGATAACCATCGCCTTTCGAATCGCGCCATCATGCTGCAGCCTTCGAATCGCCACCGCCACATCATGAATCGCGCAAAATCCCTCGCCATGCCCCGGATAAGCATGATGAAAGCCACCGCCCAAATTGCACCCAAACCCATCGCGCAAAGCCGATTGTCCCGCCAGAATCGACCCACTCGCCGCCAGCCAACAGGCCTCCACTGCCTCCCGTGAAAAAGGAATTTCTAACTTCATAATCTCGCTGGCAGTGAGCGTTCCTGTCTTTAGCTTGTGCACCCACATGGCGGTATGCACTCGCAAAATATCCTCATCCGCCGCGAAATCCGGCGTGAGGAAATCCTCGCTCCCCGCGATTCCTTCGCGCAAAAGCGTCTGAGCAATCAGATGAAATTTCTGCGAAGGAAAAACGTGCTCGCCGAGGTTTAAGTCGTATCCACTGTGATAAACCAATTTGAAAGGAAGCATGTCGCGCAACGCGCCCAAACTTTCGCGTTCAAGATTCCGCCTTAGGGGCACGGTATGGTTACTCTAAGTTTCGAAGGGCTGTGCCCATCTTCGCAAACCCTATTCGCTAGTTCTCTCGCTCAAGAATAAAATCCGGCAACATCATCAGCGCCCGCGCATATTCTGAATCGACGCGCCCCTCCAAACAAGCCTTAGCCCGCCGCGCATACTCATGCGCCAGACTCCGCGCCCGATCCAGCGCCCCAGAATCCTGCACCAACGAGACAATCGTCTCCGCACGCACCGAATGAAACTCTTTCTCTTCAAGCACCCGAGCTACCATCCCGCGCGCATCCCGGTGCCCGTTGTCCATCGCATAGATCAAAGGCAAAGTAACCTTTCCCTCTTTCAAATCGCTCAACACGGGCTTCCCAAGCTGCTCGGCAGATGCCGTAAAATCCAAAAGATCATCCACCAGCTGAAACGCCAACCCCGCATAACGCCCGTAATCCGCGAGCGCCTCTTCTTCCGCACCCTCCAACCCGCCCAGCACCGCGCCCAATCGCGCGCAACCACTAAACAGACAGGCCGTCTTGTACGTCGCGAGCCGCAGCGCATCCTCTTCCGTAACGTCGATCCGCCCAATTTTTGCCAGTTGAATCAACTCACCTTCGACCATTTTCTGCGTGAGATCGATCAGAACATCAAGAATGCGAAAATTTCTCTCCTCCAGCGCCATCTGGAACGACTGCATATAAAGCCAGTCCCCCGCCAAAACGCTGCGATGATTTCCCCAGCGCGAATTCGCGGAAGGCCGCCCCCGCCGCGTGTCCGCGCTGTCGATCACGTCGTCGTGGATTAAGGTAGCGCTGTGAAGCAACTCCACCACAGCAGCCAACCGGATCGCTCCCGGACTCCTCCGCCCAGTCGACGCATTGCAAAGCAGCAGCAGCGCCGGCCGTAAACGTTTCCCTCCGCCGCCAAGCAAATAACTCGTAATTTCCGCAACCGGCTCGAAGGCGCCAGCGCTCTGTCGCGCGAGTTCATCCTCAACCAAAACCAAATCCTCTCGCACGAGATCAAAAATCTCTTTGGCAGTAAGCAGCGCGATAGCCTTCCTCCCCTGGCCAGCAATCATCTTTGGGACTCCGCAGCCGCGGACATGGACGGCTGGGAAAGGTGAAAGAATCGCCGGAAATTCCCTGCTGTCCTGGCGGCGAACTCTTCCGCGGCTAAGTCTCTCACACTAGCGAGTGTATGCGCTACTTCCGCCACGTACGCAGGTTCGTTGCGCTTCCCTCGGTAAGGCTGCGGCGCAAGGTATGGAGAGTCCGTCTCGATCAAAATGTTCTCCATTGGCAAAGCTTTCGCAACGTCTCGCAGATTCTGCGTTTTCGGATAAGTCGAATTCCCCGCAAACGAAACCATAAATCCCATGTCGATACCGCGCCGCGCATCTTCCAGCGTACTGGTAAAGCAATGCAAAATTCCGCCAAGCCCGGTAGGCCGCCAAACTTCCTCAATCAATCGCAAACAATTCGCCCAAGCTTCGCGACAATGAATGATGATCGGCAATTTCGCCGCAGCAGCCAGCACCATCTGCTCGCGAAACACGCGTTTCTGCACATCCCGAGGCGAGTGATCGTAAAAATAATCCAACCCAATCTCGCCCCAAGCAATCACCTTCGGATGCTTCGCCAACCGCGCCAATTCATCCAGATGCGCCCGCGTTACTTCCTTCGCCTTGTGCGGATGAATCCCAACGGTTGTATAAATCCATTCGTACGCCTCGGCGAAAGGCAAAGCCGCATCCAGTTTTTCGGGGCCCGGCCCGGTCCCAATAGCCAGCAAAGTAGTTATACCCGCCGCCCGCGCCCGCCCCAACATTGTCTCGCGATCCCCATCAAACTGGGAATCATCAATATGCGCATGTGAATCAATTAGTTCCATTTTTAGGTGGCACAGGCTCCCGCCTGTGCTCTTCTGCTCTTGCGCCGTACCGCGATTCCACAAAAACCTGAACCCAAGTGTTCCAACATCTGTTTTTCATTACTTCGTTACGTCATTACCTCTTTACTTCAACCTCGCCCCAATCTCCACATCCTCATCCGGAAATCCCGCCAACACTGGCCTACCCTCTGGCCCCACCGACGCCGCCACGATCATTCCGTTCGACTCCACGCCACGCAACTTCCTCGGCGCAAGATTCACAACGACCGCCACCTTCCGCCCAATCAATTTCTCCGGCTCATAAAACTGTGCGATCCCCGCGCAAATCTGCCGAATCTCCGTCCCAATGTCCACGGTAAGCTTCAACAATTTATCCGCGCCGACAATCCGCTCAGCGGTCTTAATCTGCCCCACGCGCATCTCGACTTTCGCAAAATCCTCGATTCCGATTTTCTCCGCCGCCGCAGGTGCAGTAGCCGAAGCAGCGGCCGCCCCGGGAGAAGCGGACGCAGCTGTAGGCGTCGTCGCCGCAACAGGTGAAGGTGCGTTCTGTGCTTCTTTTTCCATGGCTTCCATCCTCTCAATCGCTTCTGCTTTTTCAATCCGCGGAAATAGCGCTTGCGATTTGCCAAGCGCCGTTCCAGGCGCAAGTTGTCCCCACGGCAATCCGGCCAAGTCCACCGATCCAAGCGTGCCCGACTGCCCGAGCAACGCCCAAACTTTCGCCGTACTCTCCGGCAAAACTGGATGCGTGAGCACAGTGACGACACGCAAAACTTCCGCCGTCGTCCAAAGCACGGTAGCGCGCCGTTGCTGCTCGTCGGCCGATTCTCCCAGCGACCACGGTTTCTCCACCGTCAAATACTTATCCGCCATCGAAATCAGCGACCAAATGACTTCCAACCCTCGCGAGAACTCCAGCTTCTCGTAGTGTTCCATCACCTCGCCGACAGCAGCCTGCGCCTCTTTAGCGAGCACCGTGTCTTGCGGCTGAAGCGCCCCAGGTTTCGGAACCTTCCCGCCGTAATTTTTCTCAATCATCGCGGCTGTACGGCTAGCCAAATTCCCCAGCCCGTTCGCCAAGTCACTGTTATACCGCTGCACCAGCGCGTCATAACTAAAATTCCCGTCCTGTCCAAACACCGTCTCGCGCAGCAAATAGTAACGAAGCGCGTCCATCCCCAGCACATGCACAATGGGCCGTGGCCGTACCACATTTCCCAGCGATTTGCTCATCTTCGCGCTGTCCATCAAAAGCCAGCCATGCGCCCAAACTTGCTTCGGCAACGGCAACCCCGCCGCCATCAAAAACGCTGGCCAATACACCGCGTGAAACCGAATGATCTCCTTCCCCACCAAATGCAAATCCACCGGCCAATACCCAACCTTCTCGTACTGCGGCCCGCCCACCGCGCTCAAATACGCCGTCAGCGCGTCAAACCACACATAAAAAACGTGTGTCTCTTCGCCCGGAACAGGGATCCCCCACCGAAGCGTAGTCCTAGTGATACTCAAATCCCGCAACCCACCTTCGACAAAACTCAAAACCTCATTCCGCCGGGCCTCCGGCTGAATAAAGTTCGGGTTCTTAGCGTAAAAATCCAGCAAGGGCTTCTGAAATGCCGACAGCTTGAAAAAGTAGTTCGGCTCGGTAACAGTTTCCGTAGGCCGCCCGCAATCCGGACAATTCTCCCCAGGTTTAACGTCCACGTAGGCATTGTCATAAATGCAGTACTGCCCCGTGTAATGTCCCGGATAAACGTAGCCACTCTCGCGGAACAATTTAAAAAGCCACTGTACCGTATGTGCATGCTTCAAGTCGGTGGTGCGAATAAATTCGTCGCCCTGCACCCCCAGCTCATCCCAAAGCGCCTTCCACTGCGCCGCCATCTTCGCTACGAACTCCGACTCCGGGATCCCTGCCTTCTTCGCGGAGCGCTCGACGTTCACGCCGTGCTCGTCTGTCCCGGTCGTCATCACCACGTCATACCCGCGCATCCGCTTGTACCGCCGAATGGTGTCGCAAACAATCGTCGAATACGTATGCCCAATATGCGGCAACCCGTTCGTGTAGTAGATCGGCGTAGTCAAATAATATTTAGGTTTCTCAGCCATTTTCCTCTATGCAATCTCTCTATGTCGCGCAACTCCGGATGGGCACCACTTTTCTTCACTTCTTTACGTCATTTACCTTGTTACTTCGCTCTTCTCTGTGAACTCTGTATTAAGAAAACCCGTTCAACTCTTCTCGTATCTCCGCATCGCCTCCGCAATCACCCGCTGCAAAGGCACATTCTTCTCGACCGCCAATTTCCGGCAATCCTCAAACTCTGGCGCCACATGAAGTATCCGCCCATTCACCCGTGACACCTTGATCCGTACCTCTCCAAACTCCGTCCCCACGTTCACCCACTCCCGAGGCAAAACCCGACGCTGCGCCCGATATGTCCGCACGCCAAAAGTAGTCGTCTCCGCAAAAATCAAATTCATCAGCGCCTGCGTATCCTCCGGCCGGCACAAAACCGTCAACAAGGTCCCTGGCCGGTTCTTCTTCATCTGCACCGGCGTTGTATAAACATCCAAAGCCCCCGCCCCCAGCGCCTTCTCCAATAAATACCCATAAATCTGTGGATTCATATCATCAAGATTGGCTTCGACAACGGCAATCTCCTCATCGAATCCCAGTGGCACAGCCAATCCTGGCGGTGCGCCTTTTGTCAAATCAGCCGCCTCGCCAACCATAATCCGCACCACATTCGGCTGCCCCTCGAGATCCGCCGTCCCCGCCCCATATCCGATCGCCGACACACTCATTGCTGGCTGTGGCCCAAACGAATCGCATAGTGTTGCCACGATCGCCGCCCCAGTCGGAGTCACCAACTCCTTCTGCACCCCGTTAGAATAAGTCGGCTTTCCCTGAAGCAAATTAGCCGTAGCCGGCGCGGGCACCGGCAAAACCCCATGCGCCATCTTCGCCGTCCCACCACCAACATTCAAAGGCGAACAAGCAAACTTCTCAATCCCCAGTGCTTCAAACCCGATGCACGCTCCAGCAATATCCACGATTGCGTCCACCGCCCCAACTTCATGAAAATGAATCTTTTCCACCGGCACGTCGTGAACCCGCGCTTCCGCCTCTCCCAGCTTCCGAAAAATAGCACCGGCCCGCTCACGCACCCCCGCCGACAGTTGCGATTTCTCCAGAATCTCTAAAATTGCGCCAAGCGACCGATGTTTCGACTGATCTTCAGTCTTTACTTTCACATACGTCGCTGCCATCCCATTCTTCCAAACCTTCTTCGCCGTCAAATCCCATCCCGAAACCTGCAACCCACGCAATTCCGAGCGCAATTGCTCGAACGCGCAGCCCGCATCCACCAGGGCGCCAAGCGTCATGTCCCCGCTAATCCCGCTAAAGCAATCAAAATAAGCAAGTTTCATAGAGTACAGCCGCCGCAGGAACGCCTGTTGGATAAGTTCCGTTGGAGTCTTTCGATACTATCGACGCAACCCATGGGTGTCAAACGAACCGCCTTGTTTCATTCGCTTTTTTAGAGCCTTGCGAGCGTCAAGAATCCTAGGACTTACGCTACCTAACTCCCAGCAAACAGGCCGGTTAGCAGTAATCACTTGACAAACAGTATGATTGTGTTATAACGCCCGTCAATTAAGCGGCATGATTTTCTGTGCCGGAGGACGAATGTTCTCTTGCCGCTTGGTCCCTTTTAAATCCCGTGGCATCAATATATCTCAATTTCTTGCACGCTTTGCGCCCATAACTCCTTTGTTTGTAACTCTTACGCTCCCCGTATCAATTTCATTCCAAAGATTTTAGCTGTCCTTTATTTTCATACTCTTACTCACTCTTTTGTACGGCGCAATCTGACATCCCTTGCTTTTTCAGCATTTTACGCACTCTTCGGGCAAACACCCGGGGTTGGGTATGCCCCTCCGAGTATCCCTGAACGTCTGGCTACTTTTGACCGCCTTCCCGTTCTCCACCTATACTCACTGCTTCTCTTACGCGAGGAACCGTGTACCTGACACTCACAAACCGTTTGCGAGAAGCTCTGGCCCGCCACGTCCAGGAGCACTATGGCGTCACTCTCGCCATCGTTCTCGATCGCCCGCCCAAAATCGAAATGGGAGAAGCCGCCTCCCCAGTGTGCTTCGAGCTGGCCAAGCGCCTGAAAAAAGCTCCGCGCATGATCGCGCAGGAGATTGCCACCGGTTTGGGGAAAGTCGAAGGCATCGCTCGCATCGAAGTTGCCGGCGCGGGATATCTGAACGCCTGCTTCGATCGTGCCGCGTTCTGGGGTGATCTATCGCCACTCGACACCCGCCGCTCTCCACTTCCTTCCACAAGAATATTCGGAAAGGTCATCGTTGAACACACCAGCATCAATCCCAACAAGGCCGCTCACATCGGCCACGTGAGAAACGCCGTGCTCGGCGACACTATGGCACGCGTGTTGCGCCATGCCGGCCATTCCGTGCAGGTGCAAAACTACATCGACAACACTGGAGTGCAAGTCGCGGACGTCGTGATTGGCTTCCTGGATATGGAGCGCCGCACTCCCGTGAGCGTCAAGATGTTCGCCATGGAGCCGCGCTTCGACTATTACAGCTGGGATCTCTACGCAAAGGTCACCCACTTTTTTGAAGAGGACAAGCCGCGAGCGGCAACTTTGCGTGCTCGGACGCTAAAAGCGATTGAAGAAGACTGCGGCGAAGAAGCCGAAGTCGCCCAGGTGGTGGCAGACGCCATTGTCACCCTGCATTTGCGAACCATGGCGAGGCTAGGCATTGCGTATGAATTGCTGGCACGCGAAAGCGAAATCCTGCATTTGAAGTTTTGGGATGCCGCGTTCGAGAAACTGAAAGCCTCGGGCGCGATTCAACTGGCCATGACAGGAAAAATGGCAGGCTGCTGGATTATGCCTTGGAAAGAGGAAAAAACAGGAACCAACACGGCGGACGCGGAGGGCACGGAGAAGAGTGAGGACGAGGAGAATACGCAAGACAAGATTATTGTACGCTCGAATGGCACGGTGACGTACGTCGGCAAAGATATCGCGTATCAGCTCTGGAAATTTGGATTACTCGGGAAGGATTTTCATTACCGGAAATGGCCAAACGTCCCTGAAGGCGAAACGGTTTGGGCTACGACGAGCGGAAAAGACGACCCCGACGCCCCGCATTTTGGCGAGCCTGCATCGATCGTTTACAACGTGATTGATGCGCGGCAATCGTATCTGCAGGACGTGGTTGCGGAGGGATTGCGCCGTCTCGGACACGCTCAGGCCGCGGAGAAGTCAATTCACCTGTCGTATGAGATTGTTGCCCTGACGCCGCGCTGCGCCGCGGAGATGGGATATGAGCTGACGCCAGAAGAGGCGAAAAAGCCCTATGTCGAGGTCAGCGGCCGCAAGGGATTCGGCGTCAAGGCTGATGACCTGCTCGACAAACTGGAAGCAGCAACCCTCGCCGAAGTGCAGCAACGCCATGCGCAAATGAGCGAGCCAGAACAGAAACAAACGTCGCACGCAATTGCCGTCGGTGCCCTGCGGTTTTTCCTGCTGAAGTTCACACGCAATGCGATCATCGCGTTCGACTTCAAGGATGCGCTGAGTTTTGAAGGCGAGACGGGGCCGTACTGTCAGTATGCCGTCGTGCGGATTCGTGGAATACGCCGCAAAGGCGTAGAAGCCGGCGCGACAAGCGTCGCGGTCACGCAGGAGACTGTGGCCGCGTTGCTCGGAGGCCCGGGAGGAAACGGGTTGTGGGAATTGTTACTAAGTGTGGGTTCGCTGGATCATGCCGTAGAAGCAGCCATCGGCGCGCAAGAACCTGCCTTCGTCGCGAAGTACGCCTTCCAATTGGCGCAAGAGTTCAACAATTTCTACCACAAGCACCACATCCTGACTGAATCAGACGAACAAAAACGCGCGTTCCTGTTGCGTCTGACCGAGCTGGTGGAAGCGCGCTTGCTCGAAACGCTCTCCCTGCTAGGAATCGAAGCACCGGAGAAAATGTGACCGTGGGATAAGCATTCCCAAAATGTCTCTTGCTTCTTTACAAGCACCGGAGACAGACATGCATGTCTGTCCCACCAAAATCAGTACGACATAACGAGGTGCACGAGGGTTCGGAGCGCAACGCCGGTTGGGCCTTTAGCGAGCCAAGATTTCGCGTCGTCGTTCCAGGCGGTGCCCGCGATATCGAGATGGATCCACGGCGAGTCGCCGGTAAATTCCTTGATGAACATCGCGCCAGTGATGGCGCCGCCGCCTTTGCCGCTGCCGATATTTTGAATGTCGGCCACCGTGCCCTTGATGAATTCGCGGTAGTCGTCGTCGATCGGCATTTGCCACATTTTCTCGCCGGCCACTTTGGAGCTAGCGAGCAGCTTGTCGGTGAAGGGCTGATCGGAGCCAAAGACTCCAACGTTGACATTGGCGAGAGCGACAACGATCGCGCCTGTGAGAGTGGCAGCATCGATCAGATGCGTAGCGCCTAGCTGCTTCGCGTAGTGAATGCCATCAGCGAGAATTAGCCGGCCTTCGGCGTCCGTGTTCAAAACCTCGATGGTTTTGCCAGACATTGCGGTTTGAATATCGCCGGGCTTTTGCGCGGTTCCGCCAGGCATGTTTTCCGTGGAGGGCACGACGCAAATAACTTTGACACTCGGCTTGAGCGCAGCGAGTGCGCGCATGACGCCGAGCATGGTGGCGCCGCCAGCCATGTCGTACTTCATTTTTTCCATGCCGTCAGCGGGCTTGATGGAGATGCCCCCGGTATCAAACGTAACAGCTTTGCCGATGAGTCCGATGACGGGCGCTCCGGGCTTGGGATTCGCGGGCGTATAAGTAACAACCATGACGCGAGGCGGTTCGGGCCCACCTTGTGAAACGCTGAGCAATGCGCCCATTTTGAGGTCAGCGATTTTCTTCTCCTCGAGAATTTCTACGGCGAGGCCTACTTGCTTGGCCATAGCCTCGGCTTTTTCCGCAAGAATCCTCGGAGTGAGCTTGTTCGACGGCTCATTGATGAGATCGCGAGCAAAATTCTGCGACTCGGCAATAATTCGGCCGCGCGCCAGACCCTTTTCAGCGGCGCCGCGTTCCGCATCGGAGTAGCCAGTGAGCAAGACCGTGTCGATGAACTTGTCGTTCTTCTTTTCGGTCTTGTATTTGTCAGCTTCGAAATTGGCTGCGAGCGCGCCTTCGGCGATAGCTTGTGCTGAATCTTCAGCCGCAGCATTCTCGCGAACCAGGAATGCGAATTGCTTAACCGAACGTGCTTTCAGGTAACGCAGCGCAGCACCGGCGATCTTTCGCAGCGTCGCGCTGTTGGATTGCTCGCGCTTTCCTGCTCCGACAAGCAGCAACCGAGCCGCTTTGAGCCCTGCCGGAGCGTGAATGAGAGTCATTTCCAAAATCTTGCCGGTGAGTTCCCCATTCTTCGCGAGATTGCGCAGTAAGCCGTTGGTGGCCTGATCGAGTTCCGAGATGCGACCTTGGAGGAGGTCGGCCTCTTCGAAAACGTAGGAAACGAGAGCTTCAGTTTCCAGCGCTGCGTACGGCTTTGCTTCGAGTGAAATTTGCATAGTTCTTTAACGCCTCCGGTTGTTGTACATAGCTTTTTCAGTTTCCCTGCGAGCTTCCTTGTCACGTTCGTCCTGGCGCCGATCCCACGACTTTTTGCCTTGGGCCAGAGCGATTTCGACCTTTGCGAGGCCATTGCGAAAGTAAATGCGCAAAGGAATGACGGTCAAGCCCTTGGATTGGGTACGACCCGAGAGCTTATGAATTTCGTTTTTATGGAGTAGGAGTTTGCGGGAACCGAGTGGCTCGTGATTCCAGGGACCTCCGGGCATGTACTGTGCAATGTGTGCGTTAACGAGCCAGGCGCCACTGGACTTGAAATCGACATACGCGTCTCGAATGTTCGCTTTTCCTTCGCGTAAAGCCTTCACTTCGGTGCCATGCAGGACGAGACCGGCCTCAAAGCGTTCGAGCAGATGGAAATTGTAGGAGGCGGCGCGGTTCTGCGCCACGATTCGCTCGCCAGCTTTGCTGTTCTTCTCGGGTTTTTTCGAGGGCTTCGGCACAATCTTCTATCATAGCTGGAGTGTGAAATCTTGGCTACGGGCACAAAAAAACCCATATTATCAGAACTGGTACAGCCAACCTTCCGCGTGTTGCCCACGCTCTAAACCGAGTGTTAGACTGCCATAGATTATATTGCCTGCGTGTCGGGGCCTCGGAGAGTCCATGCGACGTTGCTGTAGCGTCATTCTATGTCTGGGAATGGGACTGTTCGCAGTGGGCTGCCCAAAAGGCCAGACGGATTATAGCAAGGGACGGAAGGCTGAGACGATTGAGGACTACGACGCGGCCCTGGAGTATTACCAAAAGGCGCTAAAGTCCGAACCCAACAACGCGGAATACAAAATCAGGCTCAATCAGACGCGCTTCCAGGCCGCGGAACAGCACATAAAGCTGGGAGTGAAGCAGAGGGAAAACGGCGATCTGCAGGGCGCAGCAGCCCAGTTCCAGCGGGCGCAAATGGATGATCCATCCAGCGCGATTGCAGGGCAGGAACTGAAAAAAACGCTGGCGATGATCGTGGAGAAATCCCGCGCAGCGGATAACGCAAGGCTGCCTTCGGAGGACGGGACAGAGAAATACATGTCCGAGCCGCCGCAGCTCAAGCCGCTCTCAAACGTAGCGATTACGTATAAGGCTACCGCCGACTCGAGGGTCGTCTTCGACACGATCGGGAAGCTTGCAGGATTAACAGTGATCTATGACGCGGACTTTCCCGCGCGGCGAATCTCTGTGGATTTGAACAACTTAACCTTAGAGCAGGCCCTGGAAGTTGTGTGCCTGGAGAGCAAAGCGTTTACGAAAGCGATCACCGAAAACATCATCATGGTCATTCCCGACCAGGCAGCCAAGCGGAAGGACTATGAAGAAGAGGTGCTGAAGACGTTTTATCTGTCGAATACGGTGACGCCCCAAGACCTAACAGAAATCCTGACGGGGCTGCGGCAGTTGTTTGATTTGAAGCGCGTACAGCAGCTCAACTCGCAAAACGCGATTATCATCCGCGCGACTCCGGACGTGCTGAAACTCGTCGGCAAAGTGCTCGATGACATTGATAAAGCCAAGCCAGAAGTGGTGGTTCAGGTGGAAGTGTTGGAGGCTCGTTCAGATCGTCTGCGAGTTCTGGGAGTCCAGCCGGGGCAAACTGCGTCGATTGCCATAAATCCGAATGCGACAACGACAACCCCAGGTACGGTCACAGGTGGGGCCGGAGGCACGGCGACAACATCCACGACAACCAATAACATCACGTTGCAGACGCTAAGCCATCTGAATAGCAGCGACTATGTCGTGACGCTTCCGAACTTTACAGCCAACGCCGTACTGACCGATACGTTCACGAAGATCATTCAAAACCCAGAGCTCCGCTCCGTCGATGGGCAGCAGGCAAAACTCAAAATCGGCGACCGCATCCCGATTGCAACGGGCAGCTTTCAAGCCGGCGTGGGTGTGGGCGCGGTGGGCACCGCAGGCCTGGTGAACCCGCTGGTCAACACGCAGTTCCAATATCAAGACGTTGGCGTGAATATTGACATGACGCCGCGCGTGCACCCGAATCACGACGTCAGCCTGAAAATAAAGATCGAAGTGTCTTCCGTCACAGGCACATCCACAATCGGCGGAATCAGCCAGCCGATTATCAGCCAGCGCGTCGTTGAGCACGATATTCGATTGGGAGATGGCGAGGCTTATATTCTCGGCGGCCTCATCCAGAGGACGGACACCAAGACGTTGAACGGGTGGCCCGGGCTGGCGAAGATTCCCGTTTTACGATATTTATTCTCCAGCGATAGCGTGGATCACCAGGAAGACGAAGTATTAATCATGCTGATTCCGCACATCGTGCGGCTGCCGGATTGGACGCGCGAGAATTTGCGGGGGATCTATTCGGGCACGGATCAAGATATTAAGGTGAAGCTTGAAAATGCAATCCGAACACCCGCGGCGGAAGTCCTGAGGCCCGCCGCACAAGCTCCAGCTGGGGTTACACCTGGAGCGACTCAGGCAGCCGCTGGAGCAATTGCGCCTAGCGGTGCCGCAAATCCAGCAGCTGTGAATCCGCCGCAAGGACAACCCGGCAAGCTGCGATTTGAGCCGCAAGCACTGTCGGTGAAGGTGGGCGAGACCAAAACAGTTGCGGTGGTTGTGGAAAATGTAAGCGACTTGTTCTCGATACCGATGTTGCTGCAATACAATCCGGCGGTGATCAGCATCGAAGATGTGCAGCATGCCGTGAGCGAAGGGCAGCATGGCGGATTCCTCTCTGGGGGCACGCAGGAGATCGCCATCGTGAAGAGCCTCAACGCGGAGAAGGGCCAGGCCATCATTTCCGCGACGCGTCAACCAAATACACAAGGGGTCAGCGGTAGCGGCACGCTGCTCGGCATTGTGATCAAGGGAATCGCGCCGGGCTCATCGAATCTGACGATTACACAGCAGAACGCCAAAGATTCACAGCAGCGGCCCATTCCATTGGTCACCAATGAGGCCACGGTGCAGGTTCAGCCTTAATCCAAAAGAGGAAATAAACGATGTTGCGGCGCGACTTTCGTTCCAAAGCAAGTTCTCGGCAGCGGCGCCTCTCTCGGACAGCCGGAATGACGCTGCTCGAATTGATTATTGCCTGTTCTATCTTGATGGTTCTCTCTTCCATGGCTCTGCCAGTTTTCCGGTATACAGTGATCCGGCAAAAAGAGGCGGAACTTCACTATGACTTGCGGTCGATGAGGGACGCGGTCGACCGATACAAAGACCTGGCGGACCAGCACAAATTCCGGACGGAGGTCGGGAGCGAGAATTATCCTCCGGATTTGGAAACGCTGGTGAAAGGCGTGCAATTGGGAGCGGGAGACGACAAAAGACTGCGGTTTCTGCGGAAGATTCCTGTAGACCCGATGACGGGACGGCCGGATTGGGGATTGCGTTCGATAAGCGACGATCCGGATTCGACAAGCTGGGGCGGGAAAAATGTTTTCGATGTGTACTCGAAGTCGTCGGGGTCGGCGCTCGACGGGACGAAGTATAGCGACTGGTAGGTTGGTCAAGGCGTTGAGATGAACAAAATCAGAGGATACAGGGGAATTGGAGCGGCCCGAAGGAAGCGCGCGGGGCGCTCCTCTAACAGTGGGTTTACACTGCTGGAATTGATGATTGTGATCGCGATCATCTTCATCTTGTTGGGATTGGCTGCTGGAAGATATGACATGACCATCCAGCGATCACGCGAAGCGGTGCTGAAACATGATTTGCAGGTATTGCGCGAAGCGATTGACAATTTCACGCTGGATAAGCAGGCCGCGCCACAATCCCTGGAAGATCTTCACCAAGCGGGTTATCTGCGGGAAGTGCCTATGGATCCCATGACTCAGGCGACGGACTGGGACCCCGTATTCGACAATGTGGTAATGAGTCCCGATCAAGTGACCACCGGCATGGTCGACGTGCATTCGCATTCTCCGCTGACTTCGCGGTTCGATGGGACGGTGTATAATACTTGGTAGTGTTTTTCCGCCGACGGTATTTTCTTCATTAAAATTCATTCAAAGATTCCGCAAGATTTCGACACCTTGTTTGACGACTCAGGAAGCCGGAGTTGCAGTAGAGCGGCAAGTCGCGTAGTATGAGTACGCGGGGTGGAGCAGCCTGGTAGCTCGTCGGGCTCATAACCCGAAGGTCGTCAGTTCAAATCTGACCCCCGCAACCATTTCTAAGTCCTGTGTCAGGAAAGTCTTACGCAACGAGCGCCGGGCGAATCGGCACCTCCAATTTATAGCCCAATTCGCCCAACCCAAATCCCAAACCACCTCTCTCGCACCATCCCTTCCGATAAGTTTCGTCGTACCGCAGTTGCGCCGCGTAGAGGTCGATTAAGTTTTGCGAATGACCTAGCCACAGTTTGATGAGGTCGTCCGGCACTCCCGCCTTGCGGATTACCGCAAAACGAAAGCGGCGGAAGGCGTGGTACGGACGCAACGATTGCCCTTGCGCCGGGTCTACAAGGAATGATGGCGACAAGATCTGCCGCACTTCTTGAGCTACGCGGCGGTTCCCTGAGCCATTGCAGAAACTTCTCTCCAAATCTGTCATACCGGAAGTACGCTAGTCCAGAAATGCATAGAGCGCGCGAACGCCAAATAC
>DATDHE010000392.1:0-13395 GCA_036521695.1 Candidatus Acidiferrum sp.
GGGGAGTCGTTTGGAGGGCGTTTATTTGAGCGCCGCTGGGCGAATAGTTCTGATCGAAAAGCGTGCCGATGTCCGCCGTCAACTTCTCCATGCCCGCTTCCGCGGCATAGAAAGCCTTGCTGTAGTCATTGTTGTAGCCGCTGAGTTTCTGTCCGGAACTAATGAGCAGAACGAAGCCAACCAGCAGGCTGGACATGAGCAGCATGAGCAACAAAGTAGTAAGTAGAGCGATGCCGGAATCGCGTCGCATCAGTTTATTCGGGGCATTCATTGTAAGGCTCCTCATTATTTATACCGGTTGACGTAGGCCATACTGCGGAGGCTGAGCTGCGTCTGGAAATTTTCACGAGCGTACTGTCTGGTCTGACCGAGCATGCTGGTCGAACGCGTACTCATAAAGAGATTCACGGACCGAATCTGACTTTCGGAATAGCCGCTGGGGACGGTGACCTGATTCACCTCAACGCCGTCGTTGAAATTGAAAGTGAATTGCAGGTTCTCAAGCGTCTCTCCGACGGGCTGCGGAGCATTGAAATTAACCGCGCGATCGAGGCGGATGTGGATCGGGTCCGTAACGTTATCAAGCCAATAGGAAACCACCCAAATGCGGGTGGCCGCTGTTGGCGGATAAGTGCCAAGATAGGTGGCAACGCCGCCGCTGACGCTGGAATTCTGGAGCTGTTTAATCGTGCCGCCTGTCGCACCGGTGACTCCGTTGAGCCCGAAGGCATCGCCGGAGGCGAAATTCAGCGTTTGGCCGGACACACTGGTGACTTCCTGCAGAGCCTTACCATTGGTATTGCTAAACATGATCAGGTCGCCCGGATTAATCTGCACACCGCTGGCAGCGAGGTTGGAGAGGTTAAAGCAGCTCGTCGCAAAAGTGACGGAATTTCCGGAAGCCGAGATGAGGCCACCGGGGCAGCTGGTCCCGTTGATCGGCTGAGCGTTCATGCCGATGATGGTGGAAGTTGAGCTTGCCGTATTGTCGGCGTAGACGATGGTAAGAACGTCGGTGTTCACGCTCGAAGTGGCATCCGGGGCAGTAATGAACGGCCCCAAGGCATTGCCAGGCTCGATGGCCGGCAATGTTGTGTTGCAAGCAGGAAACGTACCTGCCGCAGTTGGGAGCGGCCGGGCCAAGTTCGAGGTGCCGCCAGGACAGGCGGAGGTGGCAGCGAAAGTCGGAATGGTAATGCCGCCAGTGGGGATACCCATGCCGGTCATGATGACGTCCTGTTCTAGGAGGTTGAGGCCGGCGCGAATGTTGTCAGCCATGTCCTCGCGCTGAGTGACGTTCTGGTTTGAATACGTGGCCATTCGAAAGGCCATGACAGTAGCCAGCAGGGCGACCAAGGTGACGGCCATGGCCACTGAGAATTCAACTAGCGTGAAACCCGATTGTCTCTTCATGTCCAAGTTCCTCATGGCTCTCTAGGCGAAGGCTGAGATGTAGCTGATCAGGGTGTAAGTGCGGTTCATTTTCCCAACCTGATAATTAATGGTGACTGTGATCATGCGCAGGTTTGCTTCACCGGTAACAGGCGTGATGGCAATCGTGCGCTTCATCCAAGGATTCAAGTCCACGACCTGGTCGTCGGCCGTGCCCAGGATTCCGTCGGGGCCGGGGCCGATGGTAATAAGTTCATCTGCGGCGCCCTGATCCGTCGCCGTTCCCACGAGACCGTCCGTGCCGGGAACCAGGATGGGCTGCGGACCGTCCAGGAAAACGCCGGTGTTACTGACGTTTTGAATGGATGACCACGTCAACTGCTTGATGTCGCGCGCCGTGAAGATCGCTTCGACGGCTTGTTCGGCTTTCTTCTCGGCTACATAGTCGTATTGCGACAGGCTAGCGAAGAAGATGCCTTGTGCGTAGACCGCGGCCAGCGAAAGCACGCCGAAGGTCAAAACGAAGATCGAGATCATGGCTTCAAGCAGCGTGAAACCAGCCAGGGGTCGCGAACGTTTGCGCTGTGTTTTCATAAATGGGCTTCTTTCCTACTGCTGTTCTTGCCACTGCAAGACCGTGCCGCCACTCGCTGGGCCAGCCCAGGAGTAAGAGCGGACTCGCCCTGTGCTCCCCAGGACTGTGACGGCGCGTACCGAATTCGGCTGGCCAGGAATGGCGGTAAAGATCGAGGCGTTGACTGGATTGTTGTTGCCAACCGTGTTGTAGCCGGAGCCCCCGGTAGTGCCAACCAGACTTCCGGAGGTACTGAACATGATGGCAAGACCTGCGGTGCCGCCGTTCGCGGGTGAGAAGTTGAGTGCGTTTGAGTTACCGAAACCCATGGGGGTGTCAGGCAGGCCAGGATAAACGTAGAAAGTGCTGCCGCCGGGCACTGCATCGTTGAGAAAAACGGGTGCGATGACAGTTGCGGGGGCCTCACCTGGAAGCGTCTGTACCGCAAGCTGAATCTGATTTGGAGCGGTGAACGTCACCAAAACGTTGCGGCGCTTGGTAACCGCTATTTCTCGTGCGGTGCGCAGTTGGGTTATGATTTGGAACATGGCATCATTGGCTTTCGAGGCATAAGTCGAACTTCTGGTCGACATAACGGCCATGCCTGCCAGGACAAACGTGATCCCTACAACGGTAACCAACTCGACCATTGAGAACCCTTGTTCTGCCCTCTTGCTTCTGCGTTGCATTCTTGCACCTCTGCCCCGGGATAAATCCCGTCTCAGTCGCTAAGAGATATGCACGACGGCAGCCAAGAGAGGCATTTCTATAACTTGTTTATTTTCTGTATTTTAGATTGCAAATAGGATTAGAGATCCATCCGAACACTGAGAGGATGTAACAAAACGTTACAGGTCGCCACCTTGGAAACGCGACGGGTCTCTATGCGGGAACGAGCCATCCGCCGCCAAAGAGTAGGCCGGGACCGAGGGATGCCGTGAAAATAGGACCCCACTGGCCAGCCTGATGGCTCCGCGCGGATTGCAGAATCGCGTCGAGGGCTACCCCACACGTGGAAGAGCCCAGATTCCCGAATAACCGGGCGACAACGGGGAATTTGTCCTGCGGCAGACCGCACTGCTTGGCGAGAAGAGTAACAAGACGCGGATTGGGCTGATGAGTTGCCAAACCTTGCAGCGATGAGCGAGCGATGCCACTGCGGAGTTCGATCTCACGGACCACTTTTTCTAGCCTGGTGATGGCCGCTCGGGAGAGAGCTTCGCCATCAAAATGCACATCTAGGCTACCGTTGGGGGCATCCGCCACGCGAATGGCTCCCGCATAGTGTCCTGCGCAGCCGAAGAAAAATTCACCGAGGCCGTAGGCTTGTTGGGGCGCGGCGCCGTTTTTCGCACGTAAGAGAAACGCGCTGGCGCCATCGCCGAACAAGCCGCCAAATTCGCCCGCCACCAGGCCTGGTCTAAAGGTGCGGCTATGAACGTCGGAGGTGATGACGGCGATGGTGCGGGACTGTCCTGAGGCGATAAGTCCCTGGGCGACAGCGAGTCCGTTCACGAGGCCGAGACACGCGCCCCCTACGTCCAGCGCGCCGCAATTTTCGCGAGCAAGTAGCTGGGAGTGAAGCTGCGCCGCGAGGGAAGGATAGCCGCGGTGCGTTTCGCTGGTGGCGATGATCCAATCGAGTTCTTGGACGCCGCAAGCTACAGCGTGGAGCGCCTGCTGCGCAGCGCCTACGCCAAGTGTGAGTTCATTTTCGTCTTCGGCGGCGTAGGCAAGCGATTCGATTCCGGCGCGAAGGCGAAGTTTGCCGGGTGGCATGCCGAAGGCCCGGTCGACCTCCTCGGAAGGAATTTTGCGTGCGCCGACCACCGCACACGAACTTGAAATAAAAACCGATGTTTGTGCTGCAGGTCGAGTCGCGGGGGAAAAATCATTTTCGGTAGATGGGCGTTCGGTCTGGGCGTCCTTGAATACCTGAAAAATACTCTCGAACGAAGCAGTACGCTCGGTAAGCAGCACGCCCAATTCGCTCAGGCCGCTTGCAGACTCCAGGGCACGAAGAAAACTCACCCAGCCCATGGAGTCAAGCACGCCTGTTTCGATCAGATCTTGGGCGGGATCGGGGACGACTTTTTGCGGTCCGGCTTCGCGACGAAAACATTCATCGACAAGGCGTTTCCAACGATTTTCATCCTTGATCGAAGCCATCAGAACTCCTCGAGCCACTCACGTTTTGGAAGTGGGATCAGGGTGTCCAGCATGAGCCAGCAAAGATCATGATACGGCCGCGTGAGACCGAGGCGGATGAAGTGATGCGGGCAAGACAAAACTTTGTAGTGGAATTGTGAGTTTAAGAACCGCTCGAGACGGGCCACGCGATTCGCACCTCGTCCCTCTGCCAACGCGGCTTCGATGAAGTCGCGCCAATCGCGATCAACAACGGGTAGATCGCGCAAGACCTCGCCCGAAGAAAGGGACAGCGTGGCGCGCACTTCGTTTGCGCAGAGCTCGAGGCGAAAATTTCTTGTTTGTGTTCCGCAAACGGAGCGGGTTGCTTCGTGAGGCATGGCGTACAATCCGCCGCCACTCTTGTTTTCATGGAGAACACAGCCGAATAGTTCCGGCAGAGTGCTCGCGATTTCCGCTTTGCGCAGGTAAGTGACGAGCTCCGGTTCGGGAACAGTAGACTCCTTCTGGAAGCCGTGCGTTGAGACGCGATCTTCTACGTGTGGTTTGGCACCCGAAAAAGGAGCAAGGGCGCACTGCAGCACATCACCGCGCTGATGGGGAAAATGCATCCAGCTGTTGGCAGTCGCCGTCACGGGGCGAATGGAGCGAATTTTGTCCTTCTCGCGCTGTAGTCCTATGACGCAGAAGGCCGGCCCCATGCGGGTAATTTCCGTGATGAGCAGTTTGGTCATGGCACGGATTTAGGTTTAACGCGGCGCGTCTTAGAAGATTTTGAGCGAGTTGCGACGAGGTGGCGAATCTCGACATTGTGACCTTGCGCCCTCCAAAGAGTGGCGAGCAGATCGGCAACAAGACGTCGGTGACATTTCTCCGGGCCAGCTTCGGAACAGAGTAGAGTAGCTCGCGGAGGCCATGCGTTTGCATCGAAAGCTTGCGGGACTCCGCGCTCCCGCATCAGGGACAGAAAACTAGTTTCGTAAGCGGGCCAGTCCTGGGCTTCGCGATAGGTATCGAGCAACTCAGAAGTTGGAGCAAGCTGCGGCTCGTGGGAATAGCCAATGCGCGCAACTCCTTGCAGGAAATAGGCGAGGTCGGGGTGCTTGGCAAAGCCGGAAAGCTGGCCTCCACGGTTCAGGCGGATATCGATGAGTTTCTCCACTTGGGCTTCCTGGAGAAGACGGAAAAACTCCTCGGCGGTCTTTCCCGCGAAACCGATGGTGCAAAGAAGAATTTCCATAAAATCAAAAGTACTCGATCGCTTCGGGAGACGCGCGGAAGGCAAACTCCTGAGCTTGGCGGCGAAGCGCGTCTTGGAGAGCCACATCACGTTCGGAAATAAAGAGCGAGCCGCTGTCAAAAGCAGCTAGGTCGTGCAATTTGAGCAGGCGATCCTCGGCTTCCCGCTGCGATTCTAGTTCGCCGCCGCGGCGAATGTGCAAGGGTGTAACGCCGCGATCGAGCAGCGCCGGGCAAATCATGAGGAAGCGGTGACACTGCAAGGGATCTTCCTCGGCGCACATCAAGACTATGTTTGAGGCGCGGCACAACTCCAGCGCTCGACCAATTCCCGCTCTAAAATCGGCGGCCTTGCGGCGCTCTTCGTAATTCATTATGCCATCCGCACGGTAGGCGCGGGGATCGGAAGGACGGCCGCCGAGAACCTCGCCCAGAAATTCGTATTCGATTTCTGCAGTAGCAAGGCAGGCCTCAAGCGGCTCGCGGTTGAATTGCGGAAACCGGTAGCTGCCGGGCCGGCTGCGGACATCGCAGAGAATTTTTACTTCGTGAGTAACCAGAATCTTCAGGAATCCGTCCAGTTCAAGACTAGAGTGTCCGACGGTAAAAACAGAAGTGCTCGAGTGCGGCAGTGGCTTCATGGAAGGGTCACGCAGAGGGCCAGACGTATTTTGCCGAAACACGCGCAAGTCGGCAAGCGGTAGCTGAGACGCCTGAGTCGCTACATCAGCAGGCTGTGGCTCTAACCCGCTTGCCGGCTGCAAAAACTATTGAACAGCATAGGCTGAAGAGGAATATTCAGGTGAGCACGTGAGGAGACGGGCTTGGAGTAAGTGTGTCATTCTGTTAGCTACTTCCGCCGCCCAGGCGCAGAGCGACTGCGATTTTTCAATCGGGGCCACGCATCTATGAGGCGATTTCTATTTTTTTTTCTCATAAGCGGCTTTCCACTGTTCGGGCAGAGCAATACCGGTGAGCTGCGTCTGAGCGTCATCGACCCGTCGGGCCTCGGGGTGAAAAGCTCCATCGAGCTGGTATGCGAAGCGAATCAATTCCAACAGAGCTTCGAGACGGATGACAGCGGAAATCTTGTGGCGAAACGCTTGCCATTCGGCGTCTATCGGCTTCGCGTCGAGCGTTCCGGCTTTGCAGAGTTCACGGATTCCCTCGAAATTCGCTCTGCGATTCCGTTTGCCTTTGCGGCTAAGCTCAGCATCGCTGCGTCGAGTGCCTCGGTCGTAGTCAAAGATTCAGACACGCTGATCGATCCTTACCGCACTGGAACGATATATCGCATCGGTTCGGACATGATTGAAACCCGGGTGGGATCTCTTCCCGGACGCTCGTTGCAGGATTTGGTCAATTCTCAGCCCGGCTGGGTTTACGAAGGAAACGCGGTGCTGCATCCGCGCGGCTCGGAGTACCAGACACAATTCGTCTTGGACGGTATTCCGCTGACGGACAATCGCTCGCCAAGCTTTGGGCCAGAAATCGGAGCGGATGACCTTGATTCCATGAGCGTCTACACGGCAACCTTCCCTGCCGAATACGGCCGAAAAATGGGCGGCGTGGTGGAGCTGAACACGGCGAGAGACGATCGCGAAGGCTTTCACGGTGAAGTCGTGCTTTCCGGAGGCAGCTTTGACACGGCCTGCTCCTATGCCATGGGGCAATACGTCTGGGGAAAAAATACGCTGGGTGTCAGCGCCAGCGGAAACATGACTGGGCACTACCTGAATCCAGTGGTGCCGGAGAACTTTACGAATACAGGCACTACGGGCGATTTTTTTGTCCGCTACGAAATAGATTTGACCAACCGCGACCGGCTGAGTCTCTCTGTTCGCCACGCGCTCTCCCGGTACGAAATCCCCAACGAACAGGTGCAGCAGGCTCCTCATGAGGATCCATTGGATCCGTCACAGCCACTCGGATCGCAACTCCAGAACGCGGACAATTTTGAATCAATGGGAATCGTTTCCTACCAGCACATTTTTTCGCCAAATGTCGTTGCCGATTTCCGCGGGATGATTCGCGATAACTCCAATGATCTCTCCTCGAACCCGTATTCCACGCCCGTTATAGCCTCCCAGCACAACTATTTTCGCGAAGGATATTTCAAGGGAACAGTCTCGGTCCATCACGGCAGGCAAGAGTGGAAGGCCGGTGTCGAATCCGATTCGACTTTTCTTCACGAGAACTTCAGCGATGTCATCACGGACTTCACGCAATTTGACCCAGATACGCCAGCCACGTTCAGTTTCCTGGGCAGCAAGCCAGACCTTGAGCAGAGCGCGTTTGTGCAGGACCAGATCCGCCTGGGCAACTGGACGATCAACGCCGGGCTGCGATGGGATCACTACCAATTGCTGGTGAATCAGAATGCCGTAAGTCCGCGGTTGAGTGTGGCCCGCTATTTCCCCAAGCTTGGCATGGTTGCGCATGTGTCCTACGACAGGATCTTTCAAACGCCGTCATTCGAGAATATCCTTTTATCCAGCACGTCCGCCGTAACATCGCTCAATCCGCTGGTCTTGCGCCTGCCGGTAGAGCCCTCACACGGAAATTATTATGAGGTTGGGCTGACAAAAGAATTCTTTGGCCAGCTCCGACTTGATGCCAACGTGTTCGATCGCCGCGTGAATAACTTTGCGGACGACGATCAACTGCTGAGCACGGCCGCGAGCTTCCCCATCGCTTTCGCCAAGGCCTACATCTATGGGGCGGAGGGGAAGGTGGAAGTCCCCCATTGGAAGCATTTCAACGGTTATGTGAGTTACTCCTACATGGTTGGATCGGCCTATTTGCCGGTGACGGGCGGGCTCTTTCTGGGCGACGATGCTACCAACGCCTTGGGCCAAACGGCGGGACGGTTTTGGGATTCACAAGATCAACGGAATACCGTGCGGACCCGCGTGCGCTACGAATTCACGAAACGGATTTGGGGAGGCATCGGCGCAGAGTACGGGTCCGGGTTGCCCTTTGAATTTGCCGGAGATGAGGCGCTGGCGATTGCTCAGTATGGGCAAGCTGTCGTGAACCGCGTGGACTTTAATAACGGGCGGGTGCGTCCGTCTCTTTCGATTAACGCATCACTCGGAGCGGATCTCTGGAAAACGGAAAAGCTCAACGTGAGAATGCAGTTTGACGCAACAAATCTTAATAACCGCCTCAACGTCATTGATTTCGCGGGACTGTTTTCTGGAAACGCGATCGGGCCTTCTCGCAGCTACAACGTCCGCTTGCAAACAAATTTCTAGTACAGACTCGCCGCACGTCGCGAGTTTTCTTCCTACTAATGACACTTCTCAGAGCGCTTGATTGTGCTACCGGCGACGCGCTTTGCCGAGCAGCCGGAGAATTTCCAGGTAGAGCCAGATCAACGTGACCATCAGGCCAAATGCGCCGTACCACTCCATGTATTTAGGCGCGCCGCCGTTAACTCCCGTTTCGATCATGTCAAAATCGAGGACGAGATTGAAAGCGGCGATGGCAATAACGAAGAGGCTGAAGGCAATGCCCCACGGCCCGCTGCCGTTTATCGCTGGAACTTGAACGTGCAAAAAGAAGCTCAGAGCCATTTCGACTAAGTAAAAGACCGCAATGCCGCCAGTGGCTGCGATCACGCCAATCTTGAAACCTTGCGTGGCGCGGATCAGACCGGTTTTATACGCGAGCAGCATCACGAACAGTGTCCCTAGCGTGAGGCCTACGGCCTGGATGGCAACACCGGGATACGTTTTCTCGAAGAGGGCGGAGATGCCGCCTAGCGCCAATCCTTCGAGGAGGGCGTACATTGGCGCGGTGAACGGGGACCAGGTTTTCTTGAAAATGGTCACGAGCGCGACGAGGAAACCACCGATGATTCCACCGATCATCCACGGGTAGACGGCTTCAGGGGTGTTTGAGTGCGCAAGGCCCCAGGTCCAGGCGGCGGTTCCAACAACGCAGAGCAAAAGCAGCCCCGTCTTGTTGACCGTGCCTTGCAAGGTCATCGCCTCACCGACTACCACTTGTCCCTTGAACGCTTTTTCGTTTAGAGCTGGATTCGAGGTACGCATAAAACCTGCCATGGCTGGCCTCCGAGAAGGTGCAATGTTCAGTTTACTCCTCCTCGCATAGCAACTCCAAACTGGCCGGATTTAATGAAAAGGTGATCTCAGGATTGTTTTTGGCCGCTGGAGATTTGGCTTTGGACTTGCGCTCTGAATTCCAGAGGGTGAGCAATCTTCTCGAACGTTTCAGGAGTACCCCCGGTGCCCCGAATGATAACCGTTCCGTAGCCGAGCACTCGGCCCATCGCGGGCTCTTCCACGACAACACTTTCAATTCTAGACAAGAGAAGCTCGAGGGTGCGGCGGCTGGCGAGGCCGGTTTTTACGATCACTCTCTTGTTGGTGAGGACCATCACGGTGGCGTTGCGCTTGATGAGGCCAACTCCAAGAAGGATTGCTGCGACGAGGAACGCCGCAAGTGCGAGCCAAATCAGAATATTGGAATGAGATTCGGCGCTGTGCCGCGTGTTCCAGGAGAACAGGAGAAGAGCGGCGCCTGCCAGAACGAAAAAGGCCGTGAGACCGGCGTGACCGAGCATGACGACCCAATGTAGCTTGGTCTGGTATTCGACCGTTTCCCCTTGGATGAGGTGTTTTTCAGCGTAGCTCAAACTAGCTCCTTAGGGGCACGCGAGGCCATCGCTGCGTGGAGTATTGTTCTGGATTATAGAAGGGAGCGATGACCTGTATCGCACAAGATTCAAGAACATTGATTTGGAAATTATTTGGTAGCGCTAACGGGAATCGAACCCGTATTTCGGCCTTGAAAGGGCCGCGTGCTAACCGTTGCACCATAGCGCCACATTTTGCAGGGTCTGTAACCTATCTAGAATAAGAGAAATCGGAAGAATGAACAAGCGGTTGCCGGGGCCGCGTCTGCTCTTCCCCCGCGAAATCCATTCCGGACAAAACGTGAAGCGGGTGGAGTTTGAGGCCAGCGCGTGACCAGTGCTTATTCTACAGTCGCGAGAGACTCGCTAAGTCAAAAGCAGAGAGCAAGAACTGATACCCCCTCCCCCGTGTCTTTTGTAAATGTAAGTCTTTTAGAATCAACATTGATCAACATTTGCGGACGCTTCGCAAGCGTTGATTCTAGGGGACTTAAGGATTGAGCGTTATTCGGAGTCGAGGGTCAGGTCAACCGCTCAAACGGAATATTACCAAAATGTAATATACAATAACAACACTCTCTGGTCAAGAGAAATCCTCCGCTGAACTACTTCTGGCGATCCTCGAATTCTTCGTGCCAGGCCATTTGGATGGCTTCGAGTTTGCTTTCGTTGGAGGCGGCTGGGTCGCCGGAGAAACCGGGGAGCTCGGTGATCCATTTGTGCATGTCGGTAAAACGCACGGTAAGCGGATCGGTATCGGGGAATTTGTCGGTTAGCCCCATAGCAATGTCTTCGATTTGGTCCCAACCGAATGTCGGCGGCATGGCGTTCCTCAGTGGTCGGCTTCTTTGGCGTAATTCTTGTTCCACTCGGGAATTTCCACGACGATGTCGGTGGTGCCGTCGGGAACGGTTTGGCAGCCGAGACGGGATTTTTGCGTGATGCCGGGGGCCATATCGAGTTCGTCGAGTTCGGCGTCGGTGGCTTCGTTGCAAGACTCGAGGCCTTGCTTGACGATGACGTGGCAGGTGGAGCATGCGCAGACGCCGCCGCAGGCGTGGTCGAGGCCGGCTTTGATGCCCTCGGAAATGTCGAGGATGCTGCCGGGGAGGCCGTTGTGGCCGTAGGGAATTTTCGCCGGGTCGACCTCGATGGTTTTGCCGCTGGGAAGAAATGTGACTTTATATTTCTTCGTTGCGGGCGTGTATTTAACCTCTTCAATGTATGGATTGCTGCCGCCCATGTTTCGTTTACCCCCGTTGCGAATTGCCAATCGTTCAAATCTTGCCACGCCGGACACGATGTATTGTGCCCCTACAAAACGTTAGACCTCGGCCAGGTTCTTGCCTTGCAGCGCGGTCGTGACCGCGCTGTTCATCAACAGTTCCGCCAGGTGCTCGGTTGCGTGATTCAGTTCGTCGATGCGTTTCCGGATCAATTTGTAATCCTTGCCGGCGGCAGCTTCTTTTAGCGCGGCGATCGCGGCTTCTATTTTCGCGCGCTCTTCGGACCCGAGATTGTTTGATTGTTCGTTGGCCAATGCTTTTATCGTGGCTACCAGGATCGATTCGGATTCGGTGCGAGCTTCGATGAGCTGGCGCTCGGCGAAATCCTGCTCGGCGTATTCGATGGATTCTTCGAGCATGCTCTCGATTTCGCTGTCGCTAATGCCGTAGCTCGGTTGGACTTCGATGGTACGCTGCTCGCCGGTGCGAAGATCTTTTGCGGCGACTTGCAGGATGCCATTGGCGTCGATGAGGAATTTGACTTCGATGCGCGGGAGTCCGGCCGGCGCTGGCGGAACTTTTAGCGCGAAGCGGGCTAGCGAACGGCAGTCTTTCGCGAGTTCGCGTTCGCCCTGCAGGACGTGAATGTCGATGCCGGTTTGGTGGTCGACGCCGGTAGTGTAGAGCTCTTGCGCGCTGGCAGGGATAGTTGAGTTGCGCGGGATGATTTTCGCGACGGCCCCGCCGTAGGTTTCGATGCCGAGCGAGAGCGGAGTCACGTCGAGAAGCAGCATGTTGGTGACACCGCGATCGAGAATATTGGCTTGAACGGCGGCGCCGAGGGCGACGACTTCGTCAGGATTCAGCTCGGTATGCGGCTTGCGGTCGAAGAATTCCTGGACGGTGCGGCGAATCAGCGGCGTCCGAGTGGTACCGCCGACGAGGACCACTTCCTCAATTTCTGTTGGCTTGAGTTGAGCATCGGCTAGTGCTTGCTTCACGGGGCCTATGGTGCGGTCAACGACCGGGCGAATCCATTCCTCGAAGGCGGCCCGAGTAAATCCTGTTCCGTATGAGGCGCCGTTTGGAAGAAGGAAGCGCAGAATAGCTTCTTCGTTGTCTGAAAGTTGATGCTTGATCGCGATTAGCGCCTTACGTAGCTCCTGTACGAGCTCGGGTTGCTGCGTAATATCCACACCATAACAATGCACGATGTCTTGCTGAATATGCGACTGCAAAAGATTATCGATGTCGTCGCCGCCGAGGTGCGTGTCGCCGTTAGTAGACAGGACCTGATAGATGTCTCCTTCGGCAGTGGAGATAAGCTTTAGGACGGAGATATCGAACGTGCCGCCGCCAAGATCGTAGACCGCTACGCGGCCGCGCTGCTTTTCGTGCAGCCCATAGGCGAGAGCTGCAGCGGTTGGTTCGTTTATGAGGCGCAGGACTTCGAGGCCGGCAATTTTGCCGGCGTCTTTGGTGGCTTGGCGCTGGGCATCGTTGAAATAGGCTGGGACAGTGATAACGGAGCGGTCGACGGTTTCGCCGAAGTACACTTCAGCCCAACTTTTCAGTTCGCGCAAGATGAACGCGGAAATTTCGGGCGGAGTAAACACCTTGTCGCCGAGAACCACACGAATGACGTTTTTGCTTGTGGGCTCGATGCGGAACGGAAAGAGTTGCAGTTCAGCTTGGATATCGGCGAGGCCGCGGCCCATCAGGCGCTTGACGGAATATATCGTGCGCTCGGGCTGAGTGAGCAGGCGGTTGCGCGCAGCCTCTCCGACTATGATGCTGCCATCCGAATCGAGGCTGACGACCGATGGACACAAGGTGCTGCCGTAGGGGCCGGGGATACACTTCGGCTGGCCCGTCTGGCAGTCCATATAAGCCACCAAGCTGTTCGTTGTCCCCAGATCAATGCCAACGATGCGTCCCATTCCGATCTCTATACCTCGCCCAATTCCTTAGCCACGTTGACGACCAAATTGCGAATGTATGAGCGGCGATTCAGCAATTCGTTCAGGCGGCTCATGATTTTCTTGCGCGCGGTATGGTCCGCGTTAGCGTCAACAGCGAGATCCCAATCGCGAGCAGTTACTTGAAGCTGGGCATCGACTTCGCTTAGTTTTTCTCCAAAATTTTTCTCGGCC
>DATDHE010000393.1:0-2074 GCA_036521695.1 Candidatus Acidiferrum sp.
GTGATCGTCAATCGAAATCGATATCGCGCTTGGGGGGAGGCTCGTCCGGGTTTTCCTTGGCGATGCGCAGCATCTCGTCGAATTTCTTGCTCAGCACATCGTGGTGGGATTTGTGCGCCTCTACCGATTTCTTGAAGGCGTCTTCGCGCCGGTCGGCCGAACCTCGATAGTGCTGTACCGCCGTTTCTATGTCCGCCATCGTACGCGGCTTCTCGTGCTCCTTGTGCCGGATCACCGATTGGGTCTGGGGATCGATGTGCAACTCCGCCTGGCAGCACGGACAACTCACTACGATGAGAGGAACGGATTTCGACATACCCGATTTATTTTAACAAGTTGCTATCGGGCGGCAAGGGGGAATACGATGAAAGGGAAAATGCCGATTTTCGAATATCTTTGCGATGCCTGCGGCGCGAAATTCGAGAAACTGATCCTGCGCCAGGCTACAGAGGCAATCGCATGCCCGAGGTGCGGCCAGGAGCGAGTGACACGGCAGGTTTCGGCCTTTCTTGCGCCCGTGGCGGGCAAACTCAAACCCGCTCCCAGACAGCATTCCGAATATCCCGACGGGCTTCTCACGCCCCACGACGATTGAGAGCAGAAGACGCGTTCTTCTGGACCACGTATTTCCGGGGTGCCGCGGCCTGAGGAGTATCCGCTAACCACAGGAGAAACGCGCCCCCGGCAACCAACGCGAGGTCCGTGAGCTCGGGCGTGCGACCTGGGAGCCAGCATTGCGCCGCTTCACCCGTGGCTAGCACCACACCCGGCATTGCGACCGCCCAAATCCATGAAGCCTCCTGAGATGAGGCCCCCTGAAATCGCAGCATCCACACGATGGCTGTATAGAAGAACGCTTTCTCGAAGACGATGGGATAGTACACGGCCGCGTCGCTGGGGAAGAGGCTTACAAACGGCAGCCACTGAAAGTCGTTGCTGGCAGTGAAGCGAAACGGCTCGAATTCCTGGAACGCCAGCCACAGGAGGAGTGCCAGAGCAAGCCAGCGGGCATCGCGGGGACGAATCAGGCGCGCCAGAGCAAGCGCGGCTGCGCCGGCGAGCAACCGTTCGACGAGCGCGAGCGGATGGCCAATCAGGGCGGGAATAGGCGCAAGGGCGAGAATCGCGGGTAAAACCCAGTGTGGTCTTACAGCGATGCTCAGTGCAAGAAATCCCGCGAACGCGTTTATCGATGAAAACCATGCGACTGATGAACCCTCCCTCGGCAGAGCGTGGTGGCTGAACTCCGGCAACAGCAGAAAGCCGTTCCAAACCATCCATAACGCGGCCAGTACGATTCCGCCGCCGTAATCGCTTCGCGGCAATTTCTTCCAAGCCAGGGCCGTAATGATGGCTCCCAGCGCGGTTCCCAATGTGTTCGAGGTGAGATCGTCGAGGTTGCCGACCCGAAGAAAGTCGAAGCGCTGCGTCCATTCGACGCCGAAGGAAAGAGCGAAGCCCAGCGGAATTGCGAACAGCAGGCCGGCCGCGCGGCCCCTCAACGCCAGGCACGCCGCCGCCCCCACCGGTACGTAAAGGACGATGTTGAGAACGAAATCCAGGATTTCGAAGCGCGAGTTCAAGGGCAGCCACATGAGGGGATAGACATGACGGCTCCAGTTGAATTCCCAAGGGTAAAGGCAGATATAGAGCACCGTAGCGACGTACACAGCGAGAAAAACCAGAGCGCGGCCGTTGGAGGGCACCTGCTCCAATTATCGGGGGTAGCATTGAGAGTGCGGCGTTAGCATTGAGAGTAAATGTTCCGCCACGCCGCGAGGCAGTTCCGCCGTTCGCCCGGCTTCTTTTTTGCCGCCGCGCTGCTGGTCGCTTTGGGCGTCGCGGCCAATACGCAAATATTCACCCTGGTGAACGCTTTGCTGCTGCGGCCTCTGCCAGTCAAGAATCCGCAGAATCTGGTCCAGCTTTTCGAAATTGGTTCGTCAGAAAAAATCGTGGGTAGATGTCGGTTCTGGGAGCTTGCCAAGTGAGTGATACAGGGCGAGTTCGAGGCAGCGGAAGGTGCGAAAGCCATAGGATTTTCTCATGGTGACTTTAGCTTTGTTGTTCAGCC
>DATDHE010000394.1:0-11022 GCA_036521695.1 Candidatus Acidiferrum sp.
GTTTATCTACTGCCCTTTTGTTTAGAGGCGTGGCGTGAAGATGTGAAAGGAAATTATTGTTACGGTGGTTTCGTCGAGCATCTTTACCCTGTCCTTGCCAATCGCAAAATATTCGACGAACACCTCAGTCCAAAACAAGCGGCGGTGGTTTCAGACTACATGAAGGAAACCATCCTGGAAGAGATCGACGACAGCGCGGCCTCGCGTATCAAGGCTCAAATGCCAAACCGTACCGCTGGATTCACGCACAGACAACTTATGGAGTGCTGCGCCCGGATGTAGACTCACTTTGGAAAGCGTGGTGGTCCCTCGACGCCGTCGGCCGTGCGGTTGCCGCTGCTCAGTACATTTCATGTCTGATGTATCCAGAAAATGAAAATCCAGTATTCGCCCCTTGGACTCCCGACGGCGGAGGCGGGCCTCCCTGCCTCTGGGATTTCGAAGGACACCTGTACGAACATTGTTGGCAAGCCCCAATATCAAATTCCTGCAAGCAGTTCTCAACGTAGACAACGCGAGCAAGCTGCTCAACCAATGCTCCGAGCGGCTGGCCGACCAACCCGAGCATGTCGTCGCTGGCACAGATACAAACAGACTTTCCGCTTCTCACCGATACCTTGAAAGTTTGCTGTGCTGAGCTACCGAGATTACTTGAAGCTACTAACCAATCGAACCAACCACTTCAGTGGTCAACATAAAAAGTGAGCTGATCTTCTTAGCTCGTACGTCATCACACCGGGCATATTCACCAGTTCGTGTAGTCCAGAGCCCGTTATGCTCCGCCTCAGTCTCAACTCACACCTAATGTCAGCCATCTCGGCAGCCTCGATCCTTCTGAAACCGTATAAGATTCTTTAGAGTCCAATGATCAGGAGGTCCCGCCTACATGTACTTCCGTCTGACCTCATTCTACGCCCTTGCCTTCTCTTTGCTTCTGATCCCTTCCGCCTTGGCCTTCGACACGCCCCTCTCCCAGCAAGCCGTCCGCGAAGCCTATTTCCTCGGCCAGCACAACAACCAATCCACTCTCTCCTTCTTTTCTCAGTACGTTAAGTCTCTCCCCGCCCCAGACAAAGGCGCGTACATCTCCGAAGTCGAAATCTACACTCCCTACGCCCAAATCATAGAAGCCTCGCGCCGCCGCACCGGCAGCTACAGCGCCCAGCAAGCCGAACTCGATTATCGCCACCACCACGACAAACTCTACGTCCGCATTCGCATCAACTTCACCGATACCTACGGCGCTCTCGAGCTCTACCGCTCTGCCAAAGGCGACAAGCAGCTATCCGGCAGCGACCAGCCTTTCCCCGATTTCTACCGGGACTTCCGCGTCGGCCTCTCGCAACACTCCGCCCAATACCGCGAAGACCGGTGGATCGAGCCCCTTCGCATCATCCTCCAGCCCTCCTACGTCCAAAGCTCAAACCACTATCCCTTCATCCCCGAAGATCTCGACCTCTTCTCCTACGCCGCAATCGACGGCTCCTCCTACGCCTACTCCAGCACCAACGGTTACGTCTACCCCACCGGATGGCTCGCCTGGCTCGTCTACGATGCCGCCGACGTCGCCTCCGACGACGCCACCGTCGAGGTCATCACCACCGACGGCCAGCACGTCTCCGTCCCCTTCGACCTCTCCCGCCTCCGCTAGCTGTATTCGCGAAATGGTGAGCTTGCAGCAGGATAGGCACGAAGGTCTACTTCAACTCTTCCCACGTTTTCGCCTCTCGCCAATTCGAATCGGCGCGCAACCCGCGGCAATCCAGTAGAATCCGCACTTCCAAAACACAGGACTTAAAACCCTTTAGAATCGGCACTTACGCGAAAAGTGGGGGGGATTATTGTCAACTAGAAATTCGCGAGCTCGTCAAGATCGCCAGTGCAAGGTTACCGGACCCGACATGGGATGCACCATCGCCGCGCCCGTGCGCCGCGACTCCAGCAGGTTTGCCTTCAACCCGAAATACCACTTCGCGGGTCGGTCCGCATCATCAATCAGCATCAACCGCGGATTGTGCTTCAATCCCTCAGCTTGCAGAATCATCGTCTCCTGGTCCTGCCGCAGAAATTTCTGCGCAAAAATTCGAAAGATCGACACTGGCAGAAGCAAATTCCAAGCCGCCACAAAATCAATCCGGCACAAGTCTCGCCGTACCGGCGTGACCGTCGCCCGGCTGGAAAACCACAGCTTCCCGCTCCGAATCTCCTCCGTCCGGATATTGGGCAAAACAAAGTCGATGGTCGTCGTCACCGGCTCCCCGGTATATTTCTGCAACATCCTGTACGGCGCGCTGTTCGAGCTAGGCGTGTGCGGACTCATGCGAAATCCATATGGAATGGGCTCAAACTTTTTTTCCTTCTCGTGAATGCTACGCCTGCTGCGCCAGTACCACGATTGATGCACAAATGGTCCATGTGCCGGATCCATCAATCCAATAATTCCCTGATCCACGTGCGACGGCAGCTCGCAAGCCAAATGCGTGATCCGATATTTCTCGCTAAACGTCACCAACTTCGGCGCGGCAGAAATCGTCTCCGGCATCCGCGATCCCTGCGGGTTGTCGGCCGCTACGCGACCGCGAGAGCTCATATACACCCAAAAATATCCGTCGCGCTCTTCGCAAGGGTAGTGCCCTGCAAAAATGCGCTCCACTTTCAATTTGTCCTGGCTCGTCAGCGAAGGAATCTCCACGCACTGTCCCGTGCAAGCTTCAAATTTCCAGCCGTGATAACTGCACTCCACCGTCTTCCCGTCAAAGCGCGCGTAGGAAAGCGGAATCCCCCGATGCGGGCAAGAATCGCGCATGGCAAACGCTTTACCTTCGGAGGTTCGCCCCAAAACCAGCGGCACTTCCAGCAGCATCGCGGTCGCCAGCCGGTTGCCTCTAACTTCGGTGCCTCGCAGAGCCGGATACCAAAAATCCCAAAGAAATCCGGCATCGCCTTCCGGCGCACTTCCCCGCTCTTGAAGTGTAGTTTGCAAAATCGGTCGAACCGCTTCGCTCACTGCCGCTTCCGTCCTGGCATTCTCGTGGCCGATCTCCACTGGAGGACTGCTCTGTGCCGCATCGTAGTATATCTCCCAAATACGCGGCAATCGCGAAGCGTCACTAGGGTAAAGATCAGCTACAAACCTTCAAAGCTAGCTCAGGGCGCGCTTTTCAAAGCTCGTGAACGCCGCAGGAAGCAAACCCGATCGCTCCAGTCCCATCTCGCAGTGGTCCCTGCGAGTTCGCTTAAGGCTCGCACAAGTCGGCCCGTATCCGCCGGCGAAATCGTCTTGTCATCAACAAAAATCACGCCTCCGTGCTTTCGCTCCTCTTCAGCCCAAACCTTGAGCAGCGGCGGAATCGTCCTTCGATCGTTCGTGACTAACGTCAGCCCTTGCGCGGTAGCATGCTGTAAGCAGACAGAGTCCTGCTGTCCCAGTAATGCACCCCGTTCCCAGGCCGCCAAACAAACAACCGTGAGCGACCGGTTGCGGCGCCGGAGGCCATCAGCGACGGCTGGCGAGATATGCTCGTCCAGGAGAAGCTTGACCATCTCAGCTCTTGGTTTTTCTGGGCGAGACGAATTCCGTGGCCTGAGGCAACATGCGCTTCAATGCTTCAAACCCAATGGCATCATTCTCGGCAAGTGCCCCGTCGATCTCTTCAGGAAACGCCTGTGCGTAATTCACGGCCGCTTGGACTCTTGCCTCTGGCCATTTGAGATGTGCCGCGACGGCGGCAACATCGGCTTTGTAGCTCTGAACCAGCAGCAGGACCTCCCAAATGGCGAGCGAACTGCCTTGGATATACGCTCGCCGCCCCGCTGCCGAATCGCGGAAATCCACAAACGCAAATTCCGAGCGCCTCAGCCCCTCTTCCACAAGTCGCGCGCTGGCGTCGCTGGCGGTCCAACCATGCCGGTTCGCCATCCGCTTGAGTCGGTTTCCGCTCTCTGTTGGCAGCCTCATGCTGATCACTGTGGACCGAGTCGATTTCATGGCATTCTCCCTGACAATGTCGCTGTTGTAAGTATCGTAGCATCCCTCCCTCCAACTGCCGCACAATTTGCGCCCCGGGCAATTCGGGGTTATTCTTCCCTTGTGTTCGCCGCCTTCTATTAGCTGATCCAGCTCCGCTCGCCCTCGTCGCGAGCTGGCTATTTTCTTCGCTACTCACTACTCACCATTCGCTACCCACTTCGCAAAAAGGATTCGCCATGGCCGTAATGACATTGTCAAACAAACTGGATCAGCTGGGCACTCGCTACGACGAATTGACGCAGCAGCTTTCGACGGCCGAAGTCGCGTCGGACTCTGCGCGCTTCCAGAAAATCGCCAAGCAGCACGCCGAACTTGAGGAAATCGTCGCCAAGCACCGCGAATTCAAGCAGATCGAAAAAGATCTTGCCGGCGCGCACCAGATGGTCGTCGAAAACGAAGACGCCGAGATGAAGCAGATGGCGATCGATGAAGAAAAACAGCTTATCGTGCGCAAGGAAATCGTCGAGCGCGAATTAAAACTGCTCCTTCTCCCGAAAGATCCGAACGACGAGAAGAGCGTCATCGTCGAAATCCGCGCCGGAACCGGTGGCGACGAAGCCGCTCTCTTCGCAGGCGAGCTCTTCCGCATGTATTCGCGTTACGCGGAAACGCTCGGCTGGAAAGTGGAAGTTCTCGAAAGTTCGCCTTCCAATCTGGGCGGAGTCAAGGAAATCGTCGCCGCGATTCAGGGGCACAAGGTCTATTCCAAGCTGAAGTATGAAAGCGGCGTACATCGCGTCCAGCGCGTGCCCGCTACGGAAACGCAAGGGCGCATTCATACTTCCGCCGCGACGGTTGCGGTCCTACCCGAAGCAGATGAAATCGACATCAAGATCGAAGCCAAGGATTTGCGCATCGATACGTTCTGCTCGTCAGGCCCCGGCGGACAATCCGTGAATACCACCTATTCCGCGGTGCGCATCACGCACATTCCCAGCGGGCTGGTCGTTTCGCAACAGGACGAGAAATCGCAAATCAAAAATCGCGCAAAAGCCATGCGTGTCCTACGCGCGCGCCTCTACGAAATGGAATTAGAGAAACAACAAGCCGCCATTGGCGCAGAGCGCCGCGGACAAATCAAAACCGGCGACCGCTCCGAAAAAATCCGCACGTACAATTTTCCGCAAAATCGTGTAACGGATCACCGCATCGGCCTGACGCTCCACCAACTGACCGAAGTCATGGAAGGAAAACTGGGCGCGCTAGTCGATGGCCTGGTAAGCCACTACGAAGCCGAGCGCCTAGAGCAGGAACTAGCCGGCGCGTAAGAGCGCATTGCCTGGCAGACTCTTCAGCAATGCACAGCTCTTTCCTATTCCGGCTGTTTTTTCTTCTCCGTGCATTCTGCGCCTCTGCGTTAATTTGTTTGGTGTCCATCTCCATATGCCGGGTGCGCCGATGAGCACGGGCGAAGAACACCTCGACGTTCGCACGGCGCTCAAACGAGGCATCGGCGAGCTTCGCGACGCGAATATCCCCTCGTACACCCTCGCAGCGGAATTGCTGCTACTGCACGTTCTCGGCCGCGACCGCGCTTGGCTCTACGCGCATCCCGAGGAAGTGCTCCCCGGTCTCGACGCTCATCGATTCCTCTCGCTAATTCTGCGGCGCGCCAAAGGCGAGCCCACGCAATACATCACTGGGAAACAGGAATTTTGGGGCTTGGAATTTGAAGTCACTCCCGACGTCTTGATTCCTCGCCTCGAGACCGAGCACGTCATCGAAGTGGCTCTCGACCGATTGGCCCTGCGAGAAATTCGCGCGAGCCGAAAGCAAACTCACTCCGGCGAAGGTCTAAACATCATCGACGTAGGCACTGGCTCCGGATGCATCGCCATCGCTCTTGCCAAGGAGCTGCCAGGCGCGCAAATTATTGCCACCGACATTTCTGTCGCGGCTCTTGCTGTCGCACGACGCAATGCCGTCCGCCACGCGTTTAGCGATTGCATTCAATTCATTGAGTGCAATCTCCTGAACGAGGCCACAATCTCCGACGCCTTACCCTCGGTTGTAGAGGCGCAGCATGCTGCGCCCCTACAAGTGAATGTTTCAGCAGTCGACACGGCGCACCCGCGTCAATTTGATCTAATCGTCAGCAATCCGCCGTACATCGGCCGCAAAGAAGAAGCAACGCTGATGCGTGAAGTCCGCGACCACGAGCCGGAACTGGCCCTCTACGGCGGCGAAGAAGGCTACGAGCTCTATGCCGACTTGATTGCCCGAGCCGCGCAGCACTTGAAGCCCGGCGGCATCTTCGTTCTCGAGCTCGGCCACAACAGTCTGCCCGCGGTGCAGCCACTTCTCGATTTGCCGAACTGGACAAACGTCGGCGTGACCAAAGATCTAGCCGGGATCGATCGCGTCATCGCCGCCGAGAGAGCTTGAGTGCCACTGCGGTTACGCGTTGAAATGGACTCGAACTAATTAATCAGTTCGCTGTGGAATTGAGGAAGCAATGGCAAAAGGACTGACAAAAACCAGGAAGCCCATAGAGCGAATTGTCACCGCTCTGACGGCACGAACGCAACTTGGGCAAATCCTGAGGCGTGTCCGCGACGACAGGGAGAAATTCGTTGTCGAAAGACGCGGTGCGCCTCAAGCGGTCATTCTCAACGTCGAGGAATACTTGCGTCTGTTCGCAAGGCCGACCGCCGCGGCCCAGGCGATTCGGCGCGAAGCCAAAGCCAAGGGCCTTGATCGCATGACTCTGCGGGAAATAAATCGTGAGATCAAACTGGCCCGACGCGAGCTGCGAAACAAGAAGAACGGATGAGAAGCGCAGTGGTTGACACCAACGTGATTGTTTCTGGCTTGTTAAGGCTATGTGCGCTCGAAGCGAGGGCAGACTACGTAGTGACGGGAAACCTGGTAGATTTTCCGGATCAAATTCAGGATATTCGCATTGTTGTTCCTCGCCAATTCCTTACGCCGCTCACGGCAGACCCACGCTGAAGAATTTCTTGACCGAAGAAATTGAAAGCAACAGAGAAAACGGCGTAGGCTAGGCACATGCCGGAGATGGCGCGGTTTCGGGCGAAGCATGGGCCGCTGGAGGAGCGAGCGGCGGATGCGAACGCCTCGATTTTGCACGTCGACATGGATGCCTTCTTCGTGTCCGTGGAATTGCTGGAACGGCCTGAGCTTCGCGGGAAACCTGTGGTTGTCGGCGGAAGGCCCGATCAGCGTGGCGTGGTTACGGCGGCGAGCTATGAAGCGCGCAAGTACGGAGTTCATTCCGCGATGCCGCTACGAACGGCTGGCCGATTGTGTCCGCACGCAGTTTTTCTTGATGGCCATCATGAGAAATATGGAGAGTGGAGCGACCGCGTCGCGACGATTCTCGCGAAGTTTTCTCCCATCGTCGAAATGGTTTCGATTGATGAAGCTTATCTCGACTTAGCGGGAACGGAGCGGCTGCATGGGCCGCCACTGGCCGCGGCGGACAAACTTCTCCGCACCATCACGCGCACCACGGATCTTCCCTGCTCCGCGGGCCTGGCCACGACACGCCTTGTAGCAAAAGTAGCATCGGACCAAGCGAAGCCTCGCGGGCTAGTGTGGGTCGCGCCAGGCCAGGAAGCGCGATTTCTTGCGCCCCTTCCTGTGCGGAAAATTCCAGGCATCGGCGAAGTCACTGAACGGGCACTGCGAGCGCTGGGCATCGAAACCGTCGATCAGCTCGCTGCAGTCGCGCCGGAAAAACTCGAAAAAATCTTTGGCCAATGGGGCGATGCGCTCTATCGTAAGGCGCGGGGCGGCGATTCCTACGAATTCGTCATCGACGCCGAACCGAAATCCATTTCGCACAATCATACCTTTGGGGAAGACACCAACGACACCCGAGCGCTGCATGCCCTGCTCAGCCACCTCTCGCAAAAAGCGTGTAAGCGCCTTCGCGAAGCGGGATTGGCGACGCGCACCCTGACGTTGACCATCCGCTATGCCGGCTTCGACACGCACACGCGCGCGAAAACTCTTTCGGAGCCAACCCGGCTCGACGCAGATATCTTCCAGGTTTTTCAAAAGCTGTTTGCCGAACATCGCGACATGAAACGAAAAATTCGCTTACTTGGCGTGAGTCTCAGCGGCCTCACGCACGGTGGAGAGCAACTCGATCTTCTCGAAGCGGATCGCCGCGAAAGACTCGAGAAATTAACACGCGCCACGGACAAGCTGCGCGACCGATTTGGATTTGGAAAAGTGCAATTTGGCAGCTCGCTCCGCGCGGACGGCTCCAACAACGACCGCGACGATGCAAGATGGGACGCTTTGGGGCGCGCGAACCTCAAGAAGTCGAGTGAGTCATGATGCCCGTCACGACGAATCGGGGTGGATACTCTATACTTCTCGCATGAGTCCCGTAACACCTCCTTCCGGCACCGCAGCTCGCGTCCGTGGCGGCAAACTTTCCGGATTCTGGCAACGCATCAGCGAGGGCCGCCGGATTGACGAGTTGTGGTCGCAGTTCACGGCAGACGCGCGTGCCAGCTATGGGTTCTACATGACCGATGCTGCCGCCGAGGACATGGTGAACCCTCGAGGGCGGCCCCGATTCTTTCGAATTGCCAAGACTCTGTTCTGGTCGCTGGTGATGAAGCTAACACCGGCGCGACGCGTACTTCTGATTATCGCCTTCTTACTCTTGGTGGGTTCGGGCTTCCATTTTGAGTTCAGCAACGATGTGAAGGGCGATTTCAATTTTACTTTTGTCACTGTGCTGCTGCTTCTACTGCTGCTTTCGCTGGAGCTCGCCGATAAGGTGACGATGAAGCGCGACCTGGAAATCGCGCGGGAAATTCAGACTTGGCTTGTGCCATCCAAACCGCCGGAAGTGGCTGGAGCGGATATTGCTTTTGCGTCGCGCCCGCAAAATTCCGTCGCTGGCGATTATTACGACGCGTTCTACCCCACAACGAGCGCCGCAGAAAATGGAAAGCTCATGTTGGTGATTGCCGATGTCGCTGGCAAGAGTATTCCCGCCGCGCTGCTGATGGCCACGCTTCAAGCAAGCTTGCGCACCATTGCCGGCGAAGGCACCCCTTTGGGAGAGCTCGTAGTGCGGCTTAATCGCTACGCTTCTGCGCACAGCCTCGATGGCCGGCGCTTTACGACGGCCGTGCTGGCCGAGTACGAACCGGCGACGCGGCGTCTGGCATATGTGAACGCCGGCCACAATCCCCCGATTTTGCGCCGCGCAGGGGGAACGCTCGAAAAATTGGAGGCCGGCGGTCTGCCGCTCGGAATTGACATGGGCGCCGCCTACGAAACTGCCGCCATCGAATTGAAATCCGGCAACGCGTTGATCTTCTACACCGACGGAGTGATCGAGGCATTCGACGAAAAGGGCCAGGAGTTCGGCAACGGTCGCTGGCTGGACGCCATCCGCGCGCTTCCCGATTGGGGCGCAGCAGAATCGCTGCAGTTTTTGATGAAGCGAGTGGATGATTTTGTGGGCTCGACCCGGCAGTCCGACGACATTACCTGCCTGGTGATTCGCACCAGATAAAGATTTGCGGAAACTAAGGATTGTAGGGGATTCGCGTTGCCGCCCGGAGTGTCGCATAATCGCGTTGTGACACCTCGCGAACTCGCCAACGCGATCTGCGACACATTGCAGCAAAACGGCCATCAAGCGCTGCTCGTGGGCGGCTGTGTGCGCGACCTGTTGCTCGGCCGAGAGCCTGCCGATTACGACGTCACCACCGACGCGACGCCCGAACGCGTCATGGAATTGTTTCCGGAGAGCATTGCGGTGGGCGCGCAGTTCGGCGTCATGCTCCTGCCTCGCGATGGGCTGAAAGTGGAGGTCGCAACGTTTCGTTCGGACGCGGGCTACTCCGATGGACGGCATCCTGACCGCGTGGTTTATTCGAAAACGCCGGAAGAGGATGTGTGGCGGCGCGATTTCACGATTAACGGTCTGCTGATGCGGCATGACACTTGTGAAGTTCTTGATTTTGTGGATGGCCAAGCGGATTTGAAGGCTGGCGTGATTCGCGCGATCGGCGAGCCCGACCGGCGGTTTGCGGAAGACAAACTGCGGATGATGCGCGCCATTCGGTTCGCGGCGCGATTCGGCTTCGAGATTGAACACAAAACGTTTACGGCGATTCGCCGCCATGCTGGCGCGGTTACGGATGTTTCCGCGGAGCGGATTCGCGAGGAGCTCACCAAATTTTTGACAGAAGGCGCGGCGCGGACAGCATTCGAATTACTGGAAAAATCCTGGTTGCTCTCGATCGTGCTGCCAGAAATCGCGGCGATGAAAGGCGTGCCGCAACCGCCGCAATATCATCCGGAAGGCGACGTCTGGACGCACACGTTGCTGATGGTCGAGGAACTCCCTGCAGGGGCTTCGCCGACACTTGCGTGGGGTGTGCTGCTGCACGACGTTGGCAAGCCGCCGACCTTTAGGCCCGCCTCCGAGACCGGCGACCGGATTCGCTTCGATCATCACGTGGAGGTGGGCGTTCGAATGGCAGAGGCGATTTGCCGGCGATATCGGTTTTCGAACGAAGAGACGGAGCAAATTGTCGCGCTGGTCGCCAACCACATGCGATTCATGGAGGTCGGGCGCATGCGGACCTCCACGCTCAAGCGCTTCGTACGGCTGCCCCATTTTGAAGAGCATTTGGAACTGCACCGGCTCGATTGTCTATCGAGCCATCGCAAGCTGGATTCGTACGGCGCCGTGCAGCGATTTTTGTCGGAAACGCCTCGGGAGGAGGTTCGTCCACAGCGTGTCCTAACGGGTACTGATTTGAGCGAAATGGGCTATATCCCTGGACCACTATTTAGCGAAATACTGAGAGCCGTGGAAGACGCGCAGCTCGAGGGACAGGTCACAACCAAGCAGGAAGCTGAGGAATTGGTGCGAAAGAAATTTGCTTTGAACAAGGTAAAAGCTTAGGGGAAAGGGATTGCACACCGCGGGGTGGAGCAAAGGCAGGAAAGCAGGCGTTTTGTAGGAATATCCCGTATGTACATGAAAT
>DATDHE010000395.1:0-3359 GCA_036521695.1 Candidatus Acidiferrum sp.
ATTGCCACCACAACACACGATGAAAGTCGCCAAGGTGCTGCTTGAGTAACGGCCATCCCGGAACCATTTCATTCGCGGCCGATGGAGGCATCCGGTAAGCCGCTCGCCCAGGGCGTTCGCGCGAGATGCTCCCTTTGCAATGTGGGCTTGCAATTCAAAGCGGTTGGTGCGAGTTTACAGCCATGCAGACTCAACTGAACCGTCGTCATTTTCTGCTTGGGGCAGAGGCAATCGTGGTGGTTAGACTTTTGAACCGCGCGTACGCGCATGTTTCGCCGGGAGATGTGGCCAGCGACGAGAGCTACTGGAAGAGCATCCGCGACGCCTACGGACACGACCCAACCATCCTTAATCTCAACAATGGTGGTGTGGCGCCGGCGCCGAGATCGGTCCTGGATGCGGAGATTGAAGCCATACGTTACAGCAATCAGCTGCCCAGCTATCGCATGTGGCACGACTTAGAGCCCAAAATCGAAGACGTGCGGACGCGACTGGCGCGCATGTGGGGCGCCGACCCCGAATGTATTGCGATTACGCGAAACGCGAGTGAATCGCTGCAGATCGCGCAGTTCGGCATTGACCTTGCACCTGGCGACGAAGTGCTGACGACGAGCCAGGACTATCCCCGGATGATCACTGCGTGGCAGCAGCGCGGGCGCCGCGAAAAAATTGTGCTGAAGCAACTGGATTTCGCCGTGCCGGTAAATAATTCCGCTGATTTAGTGCATTTATTCGAACAGGGCATCACGCCGCGCACGCGCGTCATCCATGTGTCGCAGGTCGGGTTTATGACCGGCCAGAGATTTCCAGTGAAGGAGATCTGCGCACTGGCGCGAGCGCGCGGCATCATCAGCATCGTGGACGGGGCGCACGCCTTTGCGCACGTGCCCTTCCAGTTCGCCGATATCGACTGCGACTTCTACGGCGCCAGTCTGCATAAGTGGCTATCTGCGCCCATCGGAACTGGCATGTTGTATGTGCGAAAAGACCGCATCGAAAAACACTGGGCGCTGATGGCTGCGCCGCCATCGATGGACAAAAATATCCGCAAGTACGAGGAAATCGGAACACACCCAGCGGCCATGCACAATGCGACTCTGCAAGCGCTGGAGTTTCACGAGCAGATTGGCGCGGAGCGAAAATTCGCGCGGCTGTGCTACTTAAAGAATCGCTGGGCCGAACGGTTGGGCAAGGTTCCTGGGGCCAAAGTGCTGGTCAGCTTGGACCCCGCGCAGTCCGGCGCATTTGGCACGATTCACTTCGATACGATCGAGCCGGGAAAACTTGGTGATGCGCTGCTGAGCAAGTACAACATTTTTGTTACGCCTATTACGGCGCCCTTCCTCAATGGAATTCGGGTTAGCGCCAACGTTTACACTTCGACGGCGGAGATTGATCGGTTTTGCGATGCCGTGGAAGCCACGGTCCCTCGCGCGTAGAGTCGTGCAAGGGCTTGCGATGAATAGAGAAAGAGCTTCGGCGCAGGCTGCCTAAGGCTCCTCGGATCTACCGAATTTCCACTTCACGAAAACCGAAGCCCCTTAGCATTCCCGCGATAGTGCTTCGCGCGTTGTCGGCAGCGAGCTTGAGAATCCCGTCTTGCAGTGCAGCTTGTAAGAGTTGCCGCTCCGCTTCTTCGCGTACTTCGCTCTCCAGGTTGGGATCAGGGGATGAGAATAGGCCGGTGTCTCGCGAATATACCCTTGTCCTTGCATTATCGATTCGTGTGCTCAGGACTTCCGCCGCGGGCAGGTGAATCGATACTTTCTGCCCTTGTATCGAGACGTCGCCCGGCTGCAAACCCGCGAGATTGATGCCCCCAACTACTTCTCCATGCACCACTAACAGTAAGCGATCACCCGCTAGAAACTTCGGTAGGTACGCATTGCCGTGCTCGCCCGAGATAATCTTATCCATCGTGTAGCTTACGGTTTCCAGCCGCTGCAGTTGCTGAATCTGATGAACTACGGTGGGCTGATCGACATTGATTTGCGTTTTCCCTTCGCGCCGCATGCCCAAAAGGTGCAATAACCCGAGCCCGGTCGACAACGACACCAGCGCTCCTATCAAGATGACCGTAAGAACTGCGCCCAGAAACGCTCCCAGAACCCACGCGTACACGCGCCGTGAGCTGCGGCGCGTTCCGTGGGGCGTTGGTTCGTTCGCGAGTGGTGTGATGTCATTCGTCATCGGTCTGCCCAACCACTTTAGTGTAGAACAAGCCGAAACTCATTTCCCGCATTCCTTCGTATAAGTGCGCTACGGCAGTCGCATCTTGCGGTTCACCCGCACCCATGACAGGATCATGCGGAGAGGACCGAGGACCGCAGGTGAGGTAATGGCAACTCGCACCGATCAGCCGATCATTTTGACATCAGCGGAGGTGCTGACTCCCATCCAGCGGCCCTCGCGCAAACGGCAGGCCGTTGCTTTCCTAGTCGCTGCAGTCTCGGACTTCCTGTCCTTCTGGACCGTGCTTGCCCCACCCATGCAATGGGTGATCGATCTGGCAACGGCTCTGCTCCTGTTTCTAATTCTCGGCCGTCGATGGGCGATTTTGCCGGGCTTGGTTGCGGAAGCCATTCCTGGAATGGGCGTGTTCCCCGTGTGGATTCTTGTAGTCCTTTCCTTGATTGTTTACGACGACATCAAAGCCCGCAAAAAGTAAGCCTGGAACAAGGACCATCAGTCCCTTTCTACGGGCGATTGCTCGGGCGGTCCGCTTCCCTACCCTGGCGGACAGGCCCTTAAACCCCGCGTCACATGGCCTCTTTCGCGTCTTACGTCCAGTTACGCGGGTAGATTGCGCTCCATAAAGTGGAACCCTCACCAGCCTAAGAACTGTCAACACCGGGGTGCAACCATGAAAAAAATAATGTCCGCCTTCTTGCTTGCGGCAATGCTGTTAGGCATTGAAATAGCACAAGCGAGAGACAAGCGCGGCGCTGTTCCCTCGAAAGTGCTTTCCGCAAAAACGATCTTCGTGGATAACCAAACGAACGACTCTGAGATTCAACATGACGCCTATATGGGACTGAACAAGTGGGGACGGTATGACATCGTGGACTCTCCGCAGAAAGCGGACCTCGTGTTGAGGCTTTCCGGAAGTAGCGTGGTGAAATTCGTTCCCGGCGGCGAGGCAGCCACCACCTACAATCCTAGGCCGGTGAGCGAAAAGTCCGCCGGAGGAGAAGAACTGGCTCCGCCGGGCTGCACGAAGATCACGCTGATCGAACCGAAGAGCGGAACCACTTTGTGGTCGGACGTGAGAAAGACATCCAGCGCGCAGGAAAAGAGCAGGCTCCTCGAGGGGTTGCACGACGCTGTCGATCAGCAGGAAAAAACGCGACACAAGTAAG
>DATDHE010000396.1:0-3034 GCA_036521695.1 Candidatus Acidiferrum sp.
AACGTGCAAGGTCTGCTACAGCGAGTGGTAAAAACGAAACGCAACATCATGCGGCAGCCGTGGTGTCCTATCGACAGTGTCCCCTGGCATTTGTGGGGCTTCACCCGTGAGAGTCTCACGCTGTGCGTTGAGAAGGCGGGGTTTATCGTAAGGAAAATCTCCTGGCTGGAACCGAGCCCACTCTCGACTAACTCGGGTGCCGGTTCTTCGCCTCTGAAGCGCGCCATTTTGCTGGCGGTCGCGGAGGCTAGCAAGCGGCTGGGTATGAGCGACCGCATGGCGCTCTTTGCGCAGAAACCTCTTCACGGGCAAGGCTGACAGTTTCAAGATTTATGCTCTAAGCGGCGACTGGGAGGCGCGATTGTGAATGTGCGCGAGATGATGCGGCGAGATTGGGACGACCGCGCGCGGCACGACGCGTTTCACTACATTGCTAGCTGGAAGCAAGACTGGAATATCGATAGTTTCTTGGCTTCCGGAGGAACAGACTACGCAGCGCTGGTGTCGCCAGTATTGGAACGATGCAGCATTTCAGCGAATGGTGAAGTTATGGTCGAGCTGGGTTGCGGCGCCGGGCGCATGACACCGAGTTTTGCGCGACGGTACAAGCGTGTCGTGGCTGTCGATTTATCCGCCGAAATGCTGCAGCACGCCCGCCAGATCCATGCTGAACAGCAGAACATTCTTTGGTTACGAGTGGGCGGAACGGATCTTGCTTGTTTGCGAAGCGGGTCGGCGGATTTTCTGTTTAGCTATCTCGTGCTCCAGCACCTGCCTAACGAAGACCTCGCATTCGGTTATATCCGGGAATTTTTGCGAGTCCTTCGGCCAGGCGGCGCGTTTCTGTTTCAATTTAACGGGAGTCACAAGCCAACGATGAACTTGCGCGGGCGCCTCGCTTGGGGCGCGGTTGACGCATTGTGGTCGGCCCGATTGGTGTCTTTCAGCCGGGCTGCGGCCAGACTCTTGGGACTTGATCCCGCCGCAGCGGGCAAAAGCTGGCGGGGCGCAGCGATCGAGGCCGCTCGAATTGTGTCTGATTTGCGGTCGAATGGTGGCGAGGTCCGCGAACTGTCTGGCGAGAACACCCCGATGGCGTGGTGCTGCGGCGTGAAGAAGACCGGTGCCTGATTCGAGATGGTGACGCTTGGGATTAACTACTCACAGATGCACGATTCCTCGGCTTGCATCGTCCGCGACGGCGACCTGCTCTTTGCGGTCGCCGAAGAGCGCTTGAGCCGCCTGAAACACGACGCTCGTTTTCCCCAACTGGCCATCCGAGCGTGTCTGGAATCCGCCAAAGCAAAGCCCGAAGACTTGGATGAGGTATGTTTCGGCTGGCAGCCTCCAGGGCCGCTCTATCGGCACGATTTGAAATGTTTAGTGACGGGAAAATTCCCCATCACCTATTCAGGCGTCAGAAACGGCACGACGTACTTCCTGAGCATGTGGCATCAAGCGGGAGGGGCGAAGCGGTTCACCGAGATTTTTGGAGCGACGAAGGCACGCATGAGATTTGTGGATCACCATTTAGCGCATGCGCTGAGCGCCTATGCATATTCCGGGTTTGAGGACGCAGCCGTGGTCGTGATGGACGGCCGGGGAGCGTGGGAGGCGACGTCGATTTGGCATGGGCGGGACGGGCGGCTCGACCACGTTTTAACGATTCCGTTTCCCGACTCGATTGGATTCTTCTACAGCGAATTCACGGAGTACCTGGGATTTCATCGCAACAGCGATGAGTGGAAAGTGATGGGACTTGCGCCTTACGGCCAGCCCGGCGTGGATTTGCGCGCGTTTATTGAACCGGAAGCGGCGCCTTACAAAGTGTATGCGAGGAAGCTCGTTGCGACTGGCGCCACGCCATTTGCAGAAATGGTGCGGCTGTTCGGGCCGCGGCGGATTCCCGAGAGCGAAATCGAGGAGAGGCACAAAGACGTTGCGTATGCAGTGCAGGACGCTTGCGAGACCGCGATGATGAGCGTCGTGAAGATGGCCATTGAGAAAACCAAAAGCCGAAATGTTTGTCTGGCGGGCGGGGTGGCGCTCAATTCCAAGGCGAACGGGAAAATTGTGGCATCGGGGCTGGTTGACAAGATTTTTGTGCAGCCCGCGGCTTCCGATGACGGCGTTGCGCTCGGTGCGGCGCTCGCGCCGTATCTTGACGGCGGCGGGCGGCTCCCGGTGAAGCCCATGCGGCACGCCTACTTGGGTCCTGAGTTCGATGACGATGCCATTGAGAGCGCTTTGCGGACCTATAAGTTGAAGTACACGCGCTTGAGCGACGCGGCTGTGAGAGGGGCGGAACTGCTTTCGAACGGGAAGATTCTCGGATGGTTTCAAGGGCGCATGGAATTTGGCCCGAGAGCGCTCGGCAGCCGATCAATATTGGCGGACCCTCGCGATCCGGAGATGAATGCAAAGGTCAACAACGCCGTGAAATTTCGCGAATGGTGGAGGCCTTTTGCGCCTTCGTTCAAGAAAGAGGCCGCGGCCGATTATCTCGAGAGCGCCACGGATTCTCCGTTCATGGTTTTGACAGCGCAAGTACGCCCGGAAAAGCGCAGTGTGATTCCCTCCGTCACCCATGTCGACGGCAGCGCACGGCCACAAACTGTGGAGAAAGAGATCAACCCTCTCTACTGGCGCCTGATCGACGAGTTTGGCGAACGTACCGGCGTGCCGGTCCTCATGAACACTTCATTCAATCTGCGCGGCGAAGCCATCGTGCACACGCCGACGGACGCGGTGCGTACTTTCTTCAGCTCGGGCATGGATGCGCTGGTCATCGGCAGCCTTCTTGTGGAGAAATGACTTGGGTGCTTCACGGGGCCGGTTTGCGCAATTGTTTCTGCCATACGTGCCGCTGCTGGCGGTGCGTTTTCTAGATCAAACACTTCTGGTGGACATTATGACCGTGATTTGATCCGGAACTAACGATTGGATCGCAGCTAGCCGACTGCACTTCCACGTGAATTGGATCATCAGGGCCAATGGATTGAATATCGCCAACGCTCTGGCCAAGCATGACACT
>DATDHE010000397.1:0-26336 GCA_036521695.1 Candidatus Acidiferrum sp.
TGAACTTCCTCATTCGTTCGGTAAGTTCTGCCCGGAACTGATCAGCATCCGCTTTGCTGTCAAATCCAACCACGATGTCGTCCGCGAATCGCACCACGATCACATCGCTGTGCGCGCGCCTCTGACGCCATGCTTGGACCCACAGATCGAATACGTAATGAAGATAGACGTTCGCCAAAAGCGGCGAGGCACTGCCACCCTGGGGCCTCCCTTCCTCCGTCCGTATTCGTTTCCCATCCTCCAGCACGCCGGCCCTCAGCCATTTTTGGATGAGCCGCACAACGCGCCGATCTGCAATCCGGTGCTCGACGAACTTCACCAGCCATTCGTGGGAGACCCGGGGCCGTTGTGGGTCGCTACTCCACTTTCGTATGACTTTTGCATTCACTACACCTCGCCGGTTTAACCGGCGCACAGGAGAAAAAGTCATGACGACACGACCACCACTCCCGCCGTTTACTTCCGAGACCGCGGCTCAGAAAGTCCGGCTCGCGGAAGATAGCTGGAATTCGCGCGATCCCGAGAGAGTCTCTCAAGGCTACGCCCTCGACTCACGATGGAGGAACCGCTCCGAATTTGTGACCGGCAGGCAGGACATCGTAGCCTTCCTTACGCGCAAATGGACGAAGGAGTTGAATTACAGATTGATTAAAGAGCTTTGGGCCTTCAACGGAAATCGCATTGCCGTCCGTTTTGCCTACGAATGGCACGACGACTCGGGGAATTGGTACCGCTCCTACGGCAACGAAAATTGGGAATTCAACGACGATGGCTTAATGCGTATGAGGTTTGCAAGTATCAATGATCTTCCCATCAAAGAATCAGACCGCAAGTATCATTGGCCGCTCGGACGCCGCCCTGACGAGCATCCCGGATTGAGCCACCTGGGTTTCTAATGCGATTTCTGACGTATGCGCCCGATCCCAGGAAAGGCGACTAAGGAGCGGTGAAGAGGGTTCCTATGATTCTACAGAGGAACCAGCAACCATTGGCTGAAGTGGCGCGGTATCGATCGCGATCTTCTAGCCGCTGCGCGACGCTCTCAGCGGTCGATCGCCTTCATCGCCGGGGCAGCATACCGGTCGCCGGCAATTTCACTCTGTGGAACGGCCGCCTCCAGCTCTGCCACCTCGGCTGGAGTAAGCTTGATGTCTACTGCGGCTGCATTCTCTTCCAGATATTTCCTTCGCTTGGTCCCGGGAATGGGCACCATGTCCTCGCCCTTGGCGAGTACCCACGCCAACACCAACTGGCCGGCTTTTGTGCCTCTGCGCTCCGCGACAGCTTTCACCCGCTCCACGAGCACTTGGTTTCTGTCAAAGTTTTCGGCTGCAAAACGTGGAAAGCGCTGCGACCTCGAATCCTTTTCACCAAGATCGCCTGGCTTGGTGATCGCACCGGTCAGAAAACCACGACCCAACGGACTGTAGGGGACGAACCCAATTCCCAGCTCGCGCAGCGTCGGAATGATTTCTTTCTCGGAGTCACGCGCCCATAGCGAGTACTCCGTTTGCAACGCCGTGATCGGATGAACCTTGTGCGCTCTTCGAATCGTCGCCGGCGACGCCTCGGACAGGCCCAGGTACTTTACCTTCCCGGCCTTCACCAACTCCGACATAGCGCCTACGGTATCTTCAATCGAAGTTTGTGGGTCCACCCTGTGCTGATAATAGAGATCGATATGGTCCACGCCCAATCTTTTTAAGGAAGCCTCGCAGGCCGCGCGAACATACTCCGGCTTGCCGCTGATGGACCACTTGTTGGGCTCTTCCTTCGTGCGAATATTGGCAAACTTCGTCGCCAGAAAAACCTCGTCGCGCCGCCCGCGGATTGTTTTCCCGATCAATTCCTCATTGTCGCCAATCCCATACGTATCCGCAGTGTCCAGAAAAGTTATCCCGAGGTCTAGCGATCGGAGTATCGTCGCGGCAGACTCTTCGTCATTCCGCTCGCCATAGAATTCACTCATGCCCATGCAACCGAGTCCCATTCGGGAGACGATTGCCCCTTGTGAACCAAGGTTTATGTTTTCTATGCTCATAGTCGGCTTAGATACGCATGCCCCACTTTCGGTTACGTCTCTCGAGAGGAGCCTGCCTCCAGATTCTAATCGGGGTGTTTGCGGCAGGCTGAGTGCCCAAGCACAGTCTGTCATAGAACTCGAAACGAAGTCCGCGTTGCCCCGTCTAGTAGTCTAGGTAATCGAATGTCAAGCTTCTGGCAAGACTTACAGCACGCCTTGCGACTCCTCCGCCGTGCGCCGACGTTTACCGCCATCGCCGTACTCACCCTAGCTCTTGGTCTCGGCGCAAACATCTCGATCTTCAGCCTCGTAAACACTATCTTCTTCCGCACCCTCCCTCTCGCGGATCCGGACCGCACCCTTCGCGTCCTCGATTCCAACCGCGGCCCTGACGGCCATCTGAGCACTTTCGGCATGCACAGCCCCCACGTCGTGATGTTCCGTGAATCAGCTTCGGTTTTCGATGGCATGGTTGCCCTTTCAGGCGAAAGCCTCACCCTCGCTGACGGTACAGAGCCCGAACGAATCAGCGTGGTCTACCGCTCCGCGGGCTGGTCGTCCACCCTTAAAATGCAGCCCATTTTGGGCCGCGATTTCCTGTCGCAAGAAGAGAGCAAGGGCCTCGGAAGCGGTGTCGCACTCGTCAGCGATCGCCTGTGGCAGCGTCGTTTTGGCGGCAGTGCCTCAGTACTACAGCAAAGCGTCACGCTCGATAATCAGATTTTCCGCGTAGTCGGCGTCATGCCGCGTAGCTTCAATTTCCCCTACGACGCGGACATCTGGCTTCCCTTTGCCGTCGACCGCATGGATGCGGCCCGCGAGTTTGCCGTTTTCGCTCACATCAAACCGGGCTTCACGCTGCAGCAGGCTCGCGAATCGCTCGCTCCGGTAACTGCCCGAATTAAGGAGACATATCCGGCAACACCGCCGGGCTATCAAGTAACCAGTATCACTCTCCGCGAAAACCTCAACGACAATCAGGAGCGCACTATGTTCGCGCTGCTTTGCATCGTCGGTTTTCTACTGCTCCTCACCTGTGTCAACGTAGCCAACCTGCTTCTCGCTCGCTCTGCCGCACGTGCCCGTGAGTTCGCGATTCGTGCTGCTCTCGGCGCCAGCCGCGCCCGCCAGCTTCAGCAGACGATGACCGAAAGCTTGCTCTTGGCCGTCGCGGGGTGCGGCTGTGCCCTTCTCTTATCTTCGTGGTTGAACCGCTATCTGGCCACGCTTCTCCCGTCCGATTTCCGCTTGCAATTGGGCATGCCCATTCCAGAGATCGACCATCGCGTCTTACTCTTTGGTGTAACGCTCTCGCTCCTTGCCGGAATATTCGCGGGACTATTTCCCGGATTGGGCCACGCGCGAGACGATTCAGCCAACACTCTAAAACAAGCGGGACGATCAGGTTCCTGCGGAGGCCGCACAACGCATCGTGTCCTCAACGGATTCGTCATCGCGCAAACCGCGCTAGCCCTGGTGCTAACCGCCGGAGCAGCTTTGATGACCGAGCATTTCCGCCGACTGCAAAGCTGCGACCTCGGTTTCGAGACATACCAGCTTCTCACCATGCAAATCACTCCGTCCCACATCAACTATCCGCCCGGTTCTCGCCGCACTGTCTTGGTCGACCGGATGCTCCAGACAATCCGAGCCACACCCGGCGTCGCTGCAGCCGCCGCCACTACCGTGAATCCGCTGGGAGGAGGCACGTGGGGTGCTCCCATAATCATCGAGGGCATGGACATCAGCGGAGGGAGCGCGGATTTCATCGTCAACCATCGTCTGGTCAGCGGCGATATTTTCCACACCATGAATATCCCGGTGCTGCGAGGTCGTGCATTCTCCGATCTCGACAATGAGAGAGGCCGGCCAGTCGCCATCGTAAGCAAGGGCATGGCCCAGCGTTTCTGGCCCAACGCCGACGCGCTAGGCAAGCGCCTGCGCGTGGATCGTCCCAATGCTCCCTGGCTCACCGTAGTCGGCATCGTCGGCAATGTGCACGACGCAGGTGATCCCGGTGACCCGCGCGAAACCTGGTATCTCCCGTATGCGCAAAACGCAGGAACTGCGGCTGCGGATTCGGTCTATCTGATGGTGCGCGTCCAGTCCGATTCGTCGTCGCTCGTCGCGAGCGTCAAGCAAGCCGTCTGGCAAGCGGACAAGACGCTGGCCGTTTACGACGTTTCGCTGATGGATCGCTACTATTCCAAAAGCCTCGAAAGAGACCGACTGGGTGCGCGCGTGATGAGTTTCTTCGGTGGATTTGGATTGCTGCTTGCTGCTCTCGGTGTTTACGGAGTCATGGCTTTCGCGGTGATCCAGCGGACCCACGAAATCGGCATTCGCATGGCACTCGGCGCCACCAGCAATCAAGTTTTGTCCGGCGTGTTGCTTCGCGGCCTGAGACTAAGCTGCGCCGGTCTCGTGATTGGCTTGCTGATTACCATCGCGATGAACCGCGTGCTCACGAGCTTTTTGTCGCAAGTCCATGGTCTGGAGATTGTGCCACCGCTCTTCTCGGCCGGAGTTCTTCTGGCTGTCGCTTTTGCCGCTTGTTATGTGCCTGCGCGCCGTGGCGCGGCCCTCGACCCCCTGGTGGCGCTCCGCTTCGAATGATTCATTGCCAACAGCCTTCGAGCGAATTCAAGTAGGCAAGCAACCATTCGCGAAGGTACCGACTATTTGTGGCTCAAGCTCCAAACATACGCCGCAACGGCTGATACCTGGGCGGGTGTAAACTGCGCGCCACCCATCGCCGGCATCGGGCTGCGATATTGCTTTGGCTGCGGCACACCTTCGGTTATCGTTTTCTTGATCCCCGCGTAGCTGCCATCGCTCCACAACCATTTTTTTCCGGTCAGATCCGGCCCCAAAGGCGAGCCTCCACCGTTCGCGCCGTGGCAGCCAGTGCACGCCGCACCGCCCACTTGCCCGTGGTAGATACGCTCGCCAAGTGCCACCATTTCCTGCGTCGCTCCTTCTGGAACGGCTCCGCCGGCATTTGCCGCCGCGCCGGCGTCTGGATGCGTGCCCTCCGGCGGTTTTGCTGACGCCTCCACAATGTGGCCCGCTGGAGCTCTCGGGCTCGGGCACGGAGTCACATTCGCAGTATCGCTTGCAGTCCCGCCATGATAGACAATTCGATAAATCCGTCCGTGCACATCATCGGAAATGTAAAGCGAGCCGTCCGGTCCGACGGCTAGTCCGTTCGGGCGATGATCGGCTTTGTCAGGCGACTTTACCGCCCCCGCGAAGCCGTCCGCGAAGATTTCGCACCCAGCGGAAGCGTGGTCGCCCGCCATCGGCTGAAAAACAACGTTGTAACCACCCTGGGGATATGGCGCTCGGTTCCATGAACCATGGAAGGCAATAAACAGGCCGTTCCGATAGCGTTCCGGAAATTCCTTCTTGTCGTAGTGCACCATCCCATTCGGCGCCCAATGCGCCGGAAACGCCGCAGCAGGAGCGAGCTTATTCGCGCATACGCCGACGGTCTTGCCCCCGTCGCCGCCGTATTCCGGCGCCAACACCAGTTTTTGCACGAAGGAGTCGTAGTAGCACTCGGGCCACCCGTAGTCGCCTCCCTGCTTTAACAGCAACACTTCTTCAGCAGGAAGTGTCGCCTCCTGATCCGGCTTGAAAAAGTCTGGCCAATTCGTGTGCAACTGGTCTCGTCCGTGCTGCGTCACAAACATGCGGCCGCCTGCGTCAATTGCAAAACCTTCCCCGTTGCGTATACCCGTAGCGAACCGCTCCGCCTTCGAAAAGCCTTGATTGGGCTTGTTAGCGTCGTACCGCCAGATCCCACCGCGCGTCTCGAGCTCTGTGCAGGGGTCTGCTCCGGGCGATTTGAGTGTTCGATTTTTCAGCTGGCACGAATTGGTCGCGCTGGCCACGTCCACAAACATCGCTCCTTCGGAATTGATGATGAAAGGATGCATCGGATGATCGCCGCCAAGTGGCAATCCCGAAACGATTGTGACTGGGGGATCTTTTGGCACGATGGACCCGGCAGTCAGCGCATAACGCACGATTCGATCGTTGATCTCCGCATAGATCGATCCCTTATACAGACCAATCCCCGTGCCACCGGCTCCGCCACTCTGCACGGTTTCCCCAAATCGCTCATTCACGTCGGCCTTGCCGGCACCGGCCTTGTCCTGCAACACGACCAGAAATCCGCCCTCGTGCGGCTTGTCGTTCCCGTAGTATTCGCCGGACCAGGTGTTCACGTAAACCACGCCATTCGGCGCAACCACCATGTGTCGCGCATGTCCAATGCCATCAGCAAAAACTGTCGCGCAAAAACCCGCCGGTAACTTCAGCCCACTGTCCTCGTTCGGGCACGCCTCGCCCGCGGCTCCCGCAGCCGCCTTGAAATGGTTCTCAGCCGACAGTGAGGAGCCCGCTGCATACAGCGCGACGAGCGCCACGAGGGCAGGCACCAGCTTTTTGCAAAGGTGGATCAATCGCATCGAATCCTCCCCAAGATCGCCGACGAACAATTAAAACGCGATGAGCTGCCAAAATATACCACAGCCGCCTCGATCAAACTGATTGGTTAGAGCGCTTCGAAAGCTGCGTTGAACATGCTGACGGGACAAGGGCCCCTTGTACTCCGCACGTCGCGGAACGCGAATCACGGTGAACATTAATGTGAACTAGGTTTCTATCACTCTTATTGCGACCGGCATGAAGGCCCATCGCGGCGCGCCTTCTGATAGCAAGGGATTATGCAGGTCGGTGTGATGCGAAGGCGGTTGGCGATTGCACAGCAGCCGCTGCGCGATTTCTTGACGGCAGAGTGTAGCTCCGTTAGCGTCAAAGGGTACGGAGTGCCTTCCCACTTCGTCGCGCGCAGCGTGCATAGAACACCCAAGCCGGGAGAATCTCGTGGCCAACGCCATCATCACATTGACGACAGACTACGGCACTGACGACCATCTCGTCGGAACCGTAAAGGGAGTCATTCTCAAAATCAATCCGGAAGTTACCATCGTGGACATCACGCATCACGTGACGCCATTCGATTTGCTGGATGGCGCATTGGCCATCGGCGCAGCCTATTCCTACTTTCCACCGAAGACGATTCACGTCGTGATTGTCGACCCTGGGGTGGGCACCGAGCGGCGGCCGCTGCTCGTCAGCGGTCAGAATCATTATTTCATTGCGCCCGACAACGGCGTGCTATCTCTTGTTTACGAACGCGAACCAAATGTTGTTGTACGCCACGCCAATGCAGAACACTATTTTCTCCAACCGCTTAGCAAGACGTTTCACGGGCGCGATATCTTTGCGCCAGTCGCGGCTTGGCTCTCCAAGGGCTGGCAAACTCCGGCCATGGGAGACGAAATTCAGGATTACAAAAAGATGGCGCTTCCTCGCCCGAAGCCTGGAGCGGCAGGCGTAAAAGGATTGGTGCTGAAGGTCGATCCATTTGGAAATCTGGTCACAAATTTCCGCGCCGAGGATTTGTCGAAGGAAGCACACAACGGCGGCGGCCTGAAAATGCAAGTCGGAACCCATCCGGTTAGCAGGCTCGTGGATACGTTTGCGCGCGGCAAGGCCGGAGAAACGATTGCGTATTTTGGCTCAAGCGGCTATTTGGAAATTGCTATCAACAAGGGAAACGCTTCGCGCACACTAGGTGTCGGCCGCGGATCACCTGTGGTTCTCTCCGAAAAGTAGTTCCCTTTCATTTTTGGGAAAAATACTCGAGCCACGTATCGCGCGCCTTAGCGGCTGCGTTCGAGCGCGGCCATCTGTGAACGCGTGCGTGGATCCAGCCAATCGCGCCAGGCATCTCCTAATAGATTGAATGCGAGAACCGCAGTCATTACTGCCAGGGCCGGAAAAATCACCAGGTGCGGCGCGTCAAAGAGATGGCTGCGCGCGTCGTTCAACATGGACCCCCAGCTTGGAACGGGCGCCAGCACGCCAAGCCCGAGGAAGCTCAGCGTGGATTCAGCGAGAATGGCTCCCGCCGTACCAATGGTGGCCTGAATGAGGACCGGCTGAAGAATATTCGGAAGCAAATGCCGCAACATGATGCGGAGATTCGAAGCGCCAAGCGAACGGACAGCAAGGATAAATTCCAGCTCCTTCACTCTTAGAACCTGGGCGCGCGCGAGCCGAGCGTAGCCAGCCCAGCCGGTAATGATCAGAGCAAGAATCACTTTTCCGATTCCCGGACCAAAAAAAGCTGCGAAAGCGATCGCTAGCAAAATACCGGGAAACGATAAGAAAGCGTTGATCAGCAGAAGATTTACGAATCGATCGAACCACCCGCCAAGAAAACCTGCGAGTAATCCGACAGCGAGACCTGTCAGCCCACATCCCAAAACGACTGAGATCGCGACGAAAAGCGAAACGCGCGCGCCGTAGAGTGTCCGCGAAAGAGTGTCGCGGCCGAGTTCATCCGTTCCCATCCAATGCGCGCGCGACGGAGATTCGAGTCGGGCCGGAAGGCTTTGCGCGGCAGGATCGTCCGGGGCGATCCAGGGCGCGAAGAGCGCTGCGAGGAGAAGCAGAATTGCCGCCACAAACCCGGCGCGAGCAATAAAGCTCTGGCCGAGAAACTGCCGAAGCGCACCCAGAGAATTCATGAGAGGCGCACCCGCGGATCGATCACGGCATACAGAAAATCAGTGAGCAGGTTGACGATAACATAAGAAAGAGCGATGACCAGGATACATCCCTGTAGCAAAGGATAGTCGCGCGAGGAAATCGCCTGCACTGTGAGCCGCCCGATCCCAGGCCATGAAAATATCGTCTCCGTGACGATTGTTCCAGCGAGAAGCGTTCCGAATTGGAGACCGAGAATAGTAATGATCGGGATAAGCGCGTTGCGAAAAGCGTGACGGAACAAGACCGCGCCAGTGGAAAGACCTTTTGCGCGGGCAGTGCGCACGTAGTCGCTGGATAGTTCTTCGAGCATAGATCCGCGCACCATGCGCGTGAGGATGGCGGCGAGCGCAGCGCCCAAAGTGGCAGCAGGAAGTATGTAATAGGAAGGGCCACCGCGCCCAGACACGGGCAACCACCCAAGCTCGATAGAAAAAATCAAAATGAGCATAGGCCCCAGCGCAAAATTCGGGACCGCAAGACCAAGCAAGGTAAAGATGCCGACCGCACGATCGGCCGGATGGCCGCGCCTGTGCGCGGCGAGCACCCCGGCGGGGATCGCAATGGCTGCGCAAACGAGCAGCGCCAGGAAAGCGAGCGCTAATGTTGCGGGATACCGTTCAAATATAATTCGGCGCACTGGCGCTTGAAATTTCAGAGACTGACCCAAATCGCCGTGCGCCAATCGCCCCAAATAGCGGCCGTACTGCACATACAAAGGCTCATCGAGGCCCAGCCCATGGCGCAGTTGCTTGATTTGTCCGGGAGCCGCGCCCTCCCCGAGCATCTGCTCGACCGGATCACCAGGCACAATATGAATCAAAAGGAAAACGAGAGTCAGCACCAGCCACAGCGCCGGGAGCGTCAGCAGGAATCGTTGAAAAAGGTGTCGCGCCATTCGTCGCTTGTGACTAAGAATCCGCCGCCGCGGCTTTCGTGCTCTTCACCGCTTTCTCAGCGCTTTCGTTGGCTTCAACTCTTCGATCCTCTTCCGGAGCCGGGCGCACACGCTGAATTTTCACGCGCGCGACGCGGCGGCCGTCCATCTCCACGACGGTGAACCGAAACTGCCCGTATTCGAAGCTTTCTCCGCCACGAGGAATAAAACCAAGCTGATCCAAGACAAATCCCCCCACAGTCGCGTAAGCAGGATCTTCCGGCAAAGTGATGTTGTACTGCGTATCCAAATCGCGCACGTTCAGCGCGGCATCAAAAATGACGGCGCCATCGGCGAGTGTCAGCGGGCGTTCGATGACGTCGAACTCATCGTGTATCTCGCCGACTACCTGTTCCATGATGTCTTCCAGCGTCACTAGCCCCAGAATGCTCCCAAACTCATCGACTACCATCGCCATGCCGATGTGCCGCGTGCGAAGTTCCTGGAGCAGCTCACTCGCGGGTTTCGTTTCCGGTACGATCAATACTTCGCGTAACACACGCCGCAAGTCGAAAGGCGGTGGCGGGAGGTTTTCTTCCAACCGCCGCTCGCGGTCGAGCAGAATCCACAACATATCCTTGATGTGAACGAAGCCGAGAATGTGGTCGCCCGAACCGCGATAGACGGGGATGCGTGAGCGCTGCGAAGTCGCGAACACGCGCATGACCTCGTCCATCGTCGCTTCCACGGGAAACGTGTGCATATCCGGGCGAGGCACCATGATCTCGCGGACCTGCACTTGTCCAAGTTCGATGGCGCTCACAATAAATTTTTCTTCGCCCGGCGCAATCAAGCCGCGTTCGCGCGCCTGCTGGATCTGGATTTGCAGCTCTTCCGTCGAGTGCGCACTGCCGGGACTCTGGGGAGACGAAACACCCATAGCTTTTACGATGAAACTGGACATGCCGTCCAACAGATCGATGGCCCAGCGAAAAGTGTGCAGAAACCACTGGAACGGAAGAGCTATGAGAAGCGCCACGCGCTCCGCTTTCGCGAGGCTGACGGTCTTTGGCACCAGCTCACCAAGCACGACGTGCATCGCGCTGAGTAAGGCGAATGCGCAACCCAAGGCAATCGCGTGCGCAAAAAATACCGTATGTGTGCCAACCGCACCGTGCCAGATTTGCTGCAATGCCGTCGCAAGTGTAGCTTCGCCGAGCGCGCCGATGGCCAAGCTCGTCAGCGTGATGCCAACTTGCACACCGGACACGACGCGGTGCAAATCCGCCAGCAACCGCTCGACGATGCGAGCTCGAATGTCGCCCTTGGCTACAAGCTGACGAACGCGGGAAAGCCGCACGGCAACGAGGGAAAACTCCGCGGCGGCGAAAAAGCCGTTGAGCGCGACGAGCGCCAGCACAACGATTAGCCGCACAGCAAACATAGCTTCTCAGGAATCCCCTAGCGGCATTGTAGCAGTACGCGCGCGTGCGCGAGGCGCGTGCTCACTCTACACACGCGTGATGGTAACAAAAATATCTTCTCCGCTAAGCGCCAGCTTCACCCCACCATTCTGGGTAGAGTTCATCTCCAGCCGCTCGGCAAGAAGTTCGTTCCGCAAAAACCCTTCGTGCGCGGTGATGGCTTCGGAGATGCGCGGCGACGCGGAATAGCTGACGACGATACGGTCGGAAATATCGAGGTTCAAAACTTTGCGCTGGTCCTGTAACATGCGGTTGAAGTCTCGCGCTAGGCCTTCCTGCAGAAGTTCTGGCGTTAGCTTTGTATCTAGCGCAAGAAAAGTGCCTTGTTCTAGGCTGCACTTGAGGTTTTCCGACCCCTCAAAGAAAGTCACGATTTCTTCGGGGGCGAGTTCGAACACCTGATCGGCCACTTTGAGCGAATACTGCCCGCCCTTGAGGACCTGTGCTGGATCGGTGTTTTCCAAAGCCTCTCCAATGGCTTTCAAGTATCTTCCCGCGCGCGGGCCAATCTTCTTGGCATCCGGCTTGAGACGTACTTTCACTAGCGTCTGCTCGTCGTCAATCAGAACGAGCTGTTTCAGATTGGTCTCTTCCAGAATCTGCGCGACATAGTCGGGATTTTCCAAGACGCGCCTGTCAGAGGCATCTTTCGCCCGAACGTACAATGTGCTCAGCGGTTGCCGAATCTTGACCTTGCTCTGCGTACGGAGGCTCAGGGCGAGGTTTTTGATACGGATCACTGCTGCAATGCTGTGCTCAAGAGCTTCGTCGATAAGCGAAGCATTCACTTGCGGGTACGTGGTTAGGTGAACGGACTCAGGTGCCGATCGATCGACGGAACGAACGAGGTTTTGGTAGATGTCCTCAGTCAAGAATGGCAGCGCCGGGGACATCACGCGAGTGACGGTCGTGAGCACTTCATAAAGAGTTTGATAAGCGTCCGGCTCGCTCTTCCAGAAACGCCGCCGCGAACGCCGTAAATACCAGTTCGAGAACTCTTCGTCAAACGCCTGAAAGGCCTCGACCAGCTTGTAGTGCTCGTAATTTTGGAACGCGCTGTTGGCCTCGGCCACGAGTCGCTGCAGCTTGCTCATGATCCAGCGATCCAATTCGTTAGTAATTGAAACCGGCGCCCCGGGCTTCCAGTTGTCCGCACCGGCATACATCGCAAAAAAGCTATAACAGTTCCAGAAGGTCAAAAGCTTCCGCCGCGCCGCGCCATCAATTGTTTGCCCCACGTTGCCGGTGGGGTGAAGATCGGGAAAGTTGAGATTCTGCGCCGTCTTCTGCTCCGTGTAGATGTAACGCATCACTTCAGCGCCCAGCGTCTCGGCCGCTTCGTCAAATGCGATCGAGTTGCCCTTGGACTTGTGCATCTCCTCGCCGCGCGCATCGCGTACGAGCGCGTGCCCTAGCAGCGCCTTGAACGGAGCGCGCCCGTCGATCATCGCGCTCATGGCCAGCATCGAATAAAACCAGTTGCGGAACTGCCCGGGAAAACTTTCGAGCACCAAGTCCGCAGGAAACCATTTCTCCCAATACGCTCTGTCGGTCGAATACCGCATCGTGCTGAACGGCACTATCCCCGCGTCCAGCCACGGATTGCCCACGTCTTCGGTGCGCTGCGCCAAGCCGCCGCACTTCTCGCAGTGGATCTTGACGGCATCAATGTACGGCCTGTGCGGAGAATTCCCTTCGAAAACTTCCCAGCCCTCAACCGCTTTTTCCTTCAACTCTTCCCTGCTCCCGATCACGGAAAAGTGGCTGCAGTCGCCGCAGACCCAGATTGGCAACGCAAGTCCCCAGAAGCGTTTCTTGGAAATCATCCAGTCGCTCATGTTGCGAAGCCAGTCCAGCTCGCGCGCTTCGCCATCGGGTGGAATCCACTTTATCGTCGGCACCATGCGCTGGATGCGATCGCGCCAATCCATGCGGATAAACCATTCGTCGACAGGTCGGAACACCAATTCTTCTTTGCAGCGCCAACAGTGTGGATACACATGTGGGTATTTTTCGCGTGCTACGAGCATTCCGCTCGCCTTCAGTGCCGCAATCACGTCATCCGCAACTTCATTGGCGTTGCGTTTCGTGAATTGCCCGAAGCCATCGAGAAAAACGGAACTGTCATCCAGCGGCGCGATGAAAGGGATGCCATTCTTTTTGCCAAGCTGCTGGTCTTCCGCGCCGCAGCCGGGCGCAATGTGAACGAGTCCCGTGCCTTCGGCTTCGCTGATTTCCTTCCAGGCAATCACACGATGAGCTTCCGCGGCGGTTTTTCCACCGCCAGTCTCGCCAAATGGGAAAACGCCGCCCGGGGTTTTCTGCGCAGGGAGTTCGTCGAACGGCCCTTGGTAGGTGAGCCCGAGCAGATCCTTGCCGGGAAGTTCCTCAATAACTTCGAAGCCGCTGCTTCCCTTCAAGATTGTCCGGATCGAGGGCAGCTTGTGCGACTCGTGCTTCCCCTCCACTTGCAGATCCTGCACGCGATCATGCTCAAAGTTTCCTTTCGCAACGTAATAGAACCAGTCTCCGTGCTTCACCTTGAGATATGTCATCTCCGGATTCACGGCTACGGCCACATTGGAGGTCAGCGTCCAAGGAGTCGTCGTCCAAATCAGTAGAGCGGTTCGCTCTTGGCCCTTGATCGGGAATCGCACAAAAACCGAAGTGTGCGTTGTAATGCGGCGCCCTTCGGCAACTTCCATCTGCGAGAGGCCCGTTCCGCACCGCCCGCACCAGGGCATAACGTCGTGCCCGCGATAAATGAAGCCTTCCGTGTGGCACTTCTTCAGAAAAGACCAAATGGTGTAATTATTCTCGTCGGAAAAAGTAAAGTAACTGCCGCCATACTCCGCAGATCCAAGTTTCCGCACAATTTCGCTGGCCCGCGCCGTCTCCGCATGCCCACTTGGCAATTTCGCAGTGACCACGCGATCTCCGTCAGCCAACGCATCGCGCAAAGCAATCAGCACTTTCGGATCATCCCAATCGCACCAATAGCCCAAACGAATCGATTGCTCAGTCTGCCGGGCGGCGTACGTCAAAACGCGTTCTTTGCACGCCCGCACGAAGTTCTCGATGCCGAACTCACGAATCTCGCGCTTGGTTTTGAGCCCCAGGCTCTTTTCGACTTCCACCTCAACCCACAATCCCTGGCAATCAAACCCGTTCTGATATCGCAGCGCACTTCCCCGCATCGCGTTGTAGCGCTGGTACATATCCTTCAGCGAGCGCCCCCAGGCGTGATGCACACCCATGGGATTATTTGCGGTGATCGGTCCGTCCAAGAAAGACCAATGAGGACCGTTGGCATTCTCTTCGCGAAGCTTCTGAAAAATCCGATTCTCCTCCCAGAAACGCAAAATCTCGCGCTCCATGGTTGGAAAATCGGGCACTCTCGGCACTGGTTTGTACATGCTCATTGGAATATCTTCATAGATTATCACAGCCACCAAGGGCGCCCGCCCGGTTGCGCCCTCCAAGCGCGTCCACTACACTCATGTTTTACTTAGAACGCTCCGGAGACTGCTTGCGGACCATCCTTCGTTTTCTAATCTGGACACTTCTGATTATTGCGATTGTTGCTGGTGGAACGGCTTGGTGGTTCATCTACCGGCCACTTCCCCAACTCGATGGCTTAATCTCGCTCCCCGGCCTGCAAAAGGAAGTCACCGTAGAACGCGACAACTGGGGCGTCCCGCATATCCGCGCATCTTCCCTCCAGGATGCCGTCGAAGCCCAAGGCTATGTGATGGCGCAAGACCGCCTCTGGCAACTCGATTTGATGCGCCGAGCATCGCGCGGCCAACTTTCAGAAATTGTCGGCCCGCTCGCGCTCAAATCCGACAAACAATTCCGTACGTTCGGCTTTTCCCGCGCAGCGGAACGAGACTACGCGGCGATGGATAAGGATTCGCGCTCGTTGATGGAAGCCTACGCCCGCGGCGTGAATGCATTCATCCAACAACATCAGAACGCCTTGCCGCTGGAATTTACGCTGCTCAAGTACAAAGCGCAGCCCTGGCAGCCTACGGATTCGCTGGTCATCGCCGGCTACATGTATCAAACGCTGACCGACACCTGGGAGCGCGAGCTAGACCGCGCCAAAGTCGAAGAACGCGTCGGCGCGGATCGTTCGAAGGATCTCTTTGCGGTCGACGCGCCGATGGATCATTTCGTCGTTGCCGACCCAGATGTCCCCAATGACGGTTCTCAAACATCTCGCGTCGATCCCGACGACGAAGACAATGACGACGATATGCCAACAGATACCATTCTGAAAGCATCAGCGCGTGGCGCAAACGGCGTCCGCACGCCGGAGACTTTTGCGGATGTCACGTCTGCGCTTTGGCCTTCGATCGAAGGCTACCTGGAAGAAACCCAAAGCGAAATTCGCCAGGGCCTCGGCAGCAACAACTGGGTTGTCAGCGGCGCGCACACCGCCACGGGCAAACCTCTGCTAGCAAACGACACGCATCTAGAACTGTCCATCCCTCCGATCTGGTACGAAATTCACCTCAGCGCCCCAAATTACAATGCGAAGGGCTTCACTCTGCCTGGTGCCCCACTTGTTGTCATCGGCCACAACGACCGCATCGCGTGGGGCTTCACAAACAACGGCGCCGATGTTCAAGACCTCTACATCGAGACTTTCAATCCCGCCGCTCAAGATGAGTATCGCGTAAATGGAGCTTGGGTGAAGGCGCAAGTTTTCGATGAAGCGATTCACGTGAAAGGACAACCAGACGAGCACTTGAAGGTGGTTGTCACGCGGCACGGCCCCATTGTCCACCGCGAAGCCGAGAAAGTTTACGCCCTTCGCTGGACGGCGTTGGAGCCCGGCGGCCTAGCAAACACTTACAATTGGCTTTCCACTGCGAACAACTGGCACGAGTTTCGAGACATCATGAAGCGCGTCTGGGGCCCAGGCCAAAACGCCGTGTACGCCGATGTGGACGGAAACACTGGCTACGTAATGGCCGCGCACGTCCCCATTCGCAAGAAAGGCCACGGCGAAATTCCCGTCGCCGGCGATACCGATGCTTACGAGTGGACAGGCTACATTCCCTTCGAACAACTTCCCCAAGCCCTGAACCCAGACAGCGGCCTAATCGTCACCGCCAATGCGCGCGTAATCGGACCAAATTACAAACCGTATCTCACGGATCGCTGGGAAGAGCCTTATCGCACGGCACGCATCTACGACCTCCTGCACGATAAAACCGATCTCCGTCCCATCGACATGCTGAAAGTCGAGACGGACACCTTCAGCTTTCCGCACGTTTTCCTCTCCGATCAAATTTCTGCTGCGGCAAAAACAGCCCAGCCTAAGGATCCTCGCGCAAGGAAGCTCATCGATGGCTTGAAAGACTGGAACGGAATCGCCGATGCGGATTCTTCGGTCGTGTCCTTCCTTGTGATGGCGCGCCGCGCGGCGCTCGATCTCCTCCTCGAGCCGTATCTTGGAAAAGATACCAATCTCTATAGCTGGCGCAGCACTGTGTTCCTCCAAAAAGTGTTAACGGACCGCCCAGCGAAATGGCTCCCGCCAGCCTACAAGAACTACGACGAATTGCTCGCTGCAACAGCCGACCGCGCCATCTCTATGCTCGCAGAACAAACGAAAAGCGAGCGCGTCGACGACTGGCAATGGAAGGAACTGAACTCGTTGGACATGCTGCATCCCATTGGCCGCGAGGGTTTTTTAAAGCATCTGCTCAGCATCACGGGAAAACCGCAGTCCGGCACCGGCTACAGCGTCCGCGCCGCGACAAAACGCCACGGCCCTTCGATGCGCTTCATCGCCAATCTCGCCAATTGGGATGATTCCATCCTGCTAATTCCAGCCGGCGAATCCGGCCAAGTCGGCAGCGGGCATTATACCGATCAGTTTTCCTACTGGTACGAGGGCAAACCGATCGTTGCTCCGTACAGCGATGCAGCAGAAGCAATAGCGCGAAGGCACACGCTGACCTTGAAGCCACTCTTGTGACTCAAAGCGAGTCCATTCCACCATGCCTGAACTGCCAGAAGTAGAAGCTGTCGCGAGAACGCTGCGCCCTTCGGTCGAACGCCGAAGGATTCGTTGCGTTCATGTCCTGCACGCTATCGCGACAAAACCGCAAAACCCCTCGCACCTTGCGCGAACAGCCGAAGGCCAGCGAATCCAATCCGTCCGAAGAAAAGGCAAGTATCTCTGGCTGCAACTAGAACGGGGAATTGTCATGCTGCATTTCAAGCTCGATGGCCGGCTGATTTGGTTCCCCAGCGCCAAGAAAATGTTCGACGTTGCCAACCTACAGGAATCAGGCGTTCACGTGGATGTAGCCTTCGAACTGGACAAGGGCGTTCTCGGCTTCGCAGACGGGCGTCATTTTGGGCGCGTCTACGCTGAATCCGAGGAGGCATGCCCCGCTATCGCCCAATTGGGTATCGATGCAATATCCCCGGACTTCACCGTCTCGCATTTCGCGGAATTACTGGCGAGCTCGCGCCGCCCGCTAAAGGAATTCCTTCTCGATCAAACCCGCGTCGCAGGCATCGGCAACATTTATTCCTGCGAATCATTGTGGTACGCGAAGTTGGACCCTCGGCGTCACGCAAATTCGCTGGAACCCGCCGAAGCTAGCCGCCTCCACAAAGCGATTGTTTCCGTTCTTGCGCGTGCCTTAGAATGCTGTCTGCATCCGCCGCCCGATTTTCGCGATCCGGAGTGTTGGTTTCAGGGCTTGGAAAAAATTCTTCGCGTCTACGACTGCGAGGAAAAACCGTGCTGCCGTTGCGGGAATCCGATCAAGCGTATCGCGCAAGCCGGTAGGTCAACGTACTTTTGTTTGCACTGCCAAAAATAAATCGCAAGGATACAGGCCGACAGCGTGAACTCACCTGCCCCTAAAAAGCCCGAACCGCCAAAGAAGCCCGATTTTGAGCGCTCGCTCGCACGCCTCGAAGAGGTCGTCCGCCGCCTCGAGAGCCCTCAGCTTTCCCTCGACGATGCCATGAAGCTTTTCGAAGAGGGCGTGGCCCTTTCTCGCGAATGCCAGAAGCAACTTGAAGAGGCCGAAGGCCGCGTCGAGATTTTGCTAAAAAAAGCTGATGGCAAGCTCGCCGCCGAGCCATTCGACCCCGAAGGCGAGAGCGAGTCATGACTCTGCCCGCCGCCGCATTTTGCTTGTTCATCTCCAGACAATGAAGCCGCCGCTATTTTTTGAAGAAGACCGCGTGGAAGTCGATGCGTCCCTCGACCGTCTGATGCCCGCGGAAACAGCGCCTCCACCGTCGATTCACCAAGCCATGCGCTACAGCGTCTTCGCCGGCGGAAAGCGCATTCGCCCCATACTCTGCCTCGAAACTGCCCGCATCTTCGATTCGAGTGTCAGGCCCGCGCACTACCCTGCCTGCGCCATCGAGTTCATCCACACCTACTCGCTCATCCATGACGATCTTCCAGCGCTCGACAATGACGATCTCCGCCGCGGTAAGCCAACCTCTCACAAGAAATTTGGCGAAGCTGCCGCCATCCTCGCCGGCGATGCACTACTCACACTGGCGTTCGAAACCGTTGCCGCCACCCCTGTCGACGCCAGCCGCCGCGTCGCTATGCTGGCCGAAATTGCCAGCGCCGCGGGCACGATCAGCGGCATGGTTGGCGGACAAGTCGCCGACCTCGAAGCCGAAGGCAAGTACATCAACCCCGAGATGCTCGAATACATTCACCGCTCGAAAACTGCAGCATTAATCCGCGCGTCCATCTCTTCCGGCGCAATATGCGCCGGGGCGCCAGCCGAAGATGTTACCCGGCTGCGCAGCTTTGGTGAAACTCTTGGCCTCCTCTTTCAAGTCACCGACGACATCCTCGATGTCGAAGAAACATCCGCCGCCCTGGGAAAGACCGCCGGCAAAGACGCGGCACAACAAAAGGCAACTTACCCCGCCGTGCACGGTCTCGAACGCTCCCATCAAATCGCCAACGAGCTAGCTGCGAAAGCCGCCATGGAACTAACGCCGTATGGCGACCGCGCCTCACGCCTCCGCGAAATCGCAGAATATCTCGTCCACCGCCGCGCCTGACGCAGTCCACGCGCCATGAAGCCCAAAACCGGACGCAAACGCCTCGACCTTCTTCTAGTCGAGCGCGGCCTGGCCGAGTCCCAACAAAGAGCGCAAGCCATGATCCTCGCGGGCGAAGTCCGAGTAGACGACTTCCCCGTACAGAAGGCCGGCATGCCTGTCCCAACCGAAGCCCGGATCGAGGTGAAAAGCCGCCAGCTAAAATATGCCAGCCGCGGAGGCTTAAAGCTTGAAGGCGCTCTGGAAGATTTTCCGATAAACCCAACAGGCCTCGTTTGCCTTGACGTCGGCGCCTCCACCGGAGGCTTCACGGATTGCCTGCTGCAGCATGGCGCAGCGCGTGTCTATGCCGTCGATGTGAACCGCGCACAGCTCACCTGGAAACTACGGCAGGACTCGCGCGTTATCTCCATCGAACGCAACGCTCGCGAACTAAACTCTCAAGACGTCCCCGAACTGATTGATCTCATAGTCGCCGACGTTTCCTTCATTTCCGTTTGCAAAATACTTGGTCCCGCCTCCACTTGCGCGAAGCCCGAGGCAGGTTTTCTCATTCTCATCAAACCGCAATTCGAACTCCGCCGCGAGGACGTCGGCCCCGGCGGAATCGTGAATGATGTTCGCCTTCACGAAAAAGCCATCGTCAGCGTCCGAAAATGCGCCGAAGCAGTCGGACTCACATGCCTAAACGTGTGCCCCAGCCGTTTGGCCGGCGCCGAGGGCAATCAGGAATATTTTCTCCACGCTCGCAAAGGACTCCTGAAGTAGAATCCCAGACACTCATGCAGCCAGCGCCCATCTTCAAAACCATCGGCGTCATCTCTCGTCCTCGCCGAGCCAATCTTTCCGCCGTGGTCCCACAACTTCTTCAATGGCTGGAGACCCGCGGCCTGCGCGTTCTCTACGACGAGGAAACCGCTTCGGCTCTTCCTAATCCATCCAGGGCTTTCGCGCGCAAGGAGCTTGCCGACCAAGCCGAAATCCTCATCGTGCTTGGCGGTGACGGCACGCTGCTAGCAGCCGCACGCGTCGCCGCCTCACGCTGCATTCCCGTTCTTCCCATCAACATGGGCAGCCTCGGCTTCCTGACGAGTTTCACCGTTGAAGAACTCTACCCAGCACTTGAGGAAACCCTCGCCGGAAGATCCTCGATGAGCCAGCGCGTCATGCTGCAAGTCGAGCTCGTGCGCGAAGGTGCGGTCCTGGATCGCCAGCACGTGCTCAACGACGCCGTCGTCAACAAAAGCGCCCTGGCCCGCATGATTGAACTCGAACTCTCCATCGACGGCGATTTTGTCTGCCGCTATCGCGCCGACGGCCTCGTCCTGGCCACTCCGACCGGTTCCACCGCCTATTCCCTTTCCGCAGGCGGCCCCATCGTTCACCCCGCCGTGGAAGCGTTCGTCATAACGCCCATCTGCCCGCACACGCTCACTGACCGTCCGGTCGTCGTGCGCGATTCCTCCCACATTGAAGTCAAGCTGATCGGGAACTCCGAATCCGTCTTTTTGACCTTGGACGGCCAAAAAGGCATACCCATGCAATCCGAAGACTGCATCCGCATCATGCGTTCCCCGGAGTGCCTCAAACTGATCCAGCCCCCGAAGAAATCCTATTTCGAAATCCTGCGCAACAAACTGAAATGGGGCGAGGTGTAGGTCGCGGATTTTTCGCGGCCATCTTCATTTTGCGGGGGAACGAAGAAGCCTCCTGTGACTCTCTCCATGCCATGAAACGACCCTTTACCGTCACATTCCTAGGCAGTCTGTTCATCGTTGTTAGTCTCGTAAGTACCATTTATCACCTCTTAACAAGTCCGCTCGATTATTGGATGGTTCCCGTCTCGCTCGTTGGAATAATCGCCATCGTGGGTGGAGTCTTTTTGATCAAAGGTCGCGACTGGGCGCGTTGGCTGATGCTGTCTTGGCTGGCCTTTCATGTCTTCGTGAGCGCGCTTCATTCGCTGTCGGGATCTATGGCGCACCTCCTGCTGTTGATCGCAGTCGGCTATTTCCTGCTCACGCCGCCAGATTCGAAATATTTTGGTTCCGCGCCGTCAGCTTAATCGCGAGGGCGATTTACACTTCTTTGGTAACCGCGTTAACCAGTTGATGAAGCTTCGAGAGCCTTGACTGGAACTGACTTGCGTCCTAGCATTCTAGACCTCTGATGCTTCCTCCCTAGGCATCGCTCTATGGGCCACCGCACGCGCATTTTCGTCTTGCAGGTTGTCTCGATGGCACTTCTGGTACCAGTCGCAGTGGCGCAGAAGCCCCCGGCTCCGACGCCTGCCCCTCCACCTTCCACACCCCCTAACAGTCCTGCGACTCCCTCTCTCCCAAATTCGCAGCCAAGTCAACCGCGCGAGGATTTTGTGATGTTTCTCGGTGGACGCGTTGCAACTAACGACGGTGCGCCTGTTCCAATCGATGCGCTCGTTGAGCGCGTTTGCAACAACAGTGTGCGTCAAGAGGTGTATGCATCTCCCTCTGGCGATTTCAGCATGCAATTGGGATCGAGGGCCGATTCTTTTCCGGAAGGTAGCGCCGACCCGAGTTCGACGTATGGCGCGACTACCAAGGATTCGGTCATGGGAATTTCACGACGCGAGTTGACAAATTGTGAGCTACGAGTTTCGGCCTCGGGCTTTCACTCCCGTGTCATCAGCCTTATGGATATCGACAACTTCGGCGCCAGCATTGACGTAGGCGTTATTGTGGTGCAGAGAGGGGCAAAGCCTGGAGGCATGACGGTGAGCGCCATCCCCTACAGAGTGCCGAAAGATGCCAGAAAAGCTTACGAGAGAGGTCTCCATGCCGAGAGGAACAGCAAACTTGCCGACGCACACAAATATTTTGAAACTGCAGTGGAGATCTACCCCGGTTTCACGAACGCCTGGTTTCAGTTGGGTACGATTTTACAAAAGGAAAACCAGAAGGACGAGGCTCGCAAAGCCTATACACAAGCCACAACTCTCGATACCAAGTTCCTGCCGCCCTATCTGTTTCTCGCGTCAATGGCTTACGAGGCAGAGAACTGGACGGAGGTTCTTAAACTTACTGGTCACATCTTGGATCTCAATCCCTTGGATCAGGCAGCCGTCACAGGATACATCCTGGATCTCGATCCGTTGAATTACGCCGAGGCCTATTTCTATAACGCGTTTGCAAATTACAGGCTCAACAAGATCGAAGCCGCTGAAAAGAACGCGCTCAAAGCGGAACGCGTGGACTTGCGCACTCATTTTCCGCAGCTTCATCTCTTGTTAGCGGAAATCTTTGCCCGAAAAAACAACTACGCTGGCGCAATCGCGGAGATAGAGACTTACTTGGCTCTGGTTCCGCATGCGAAAGACGCGGATCAGCGGCGGGAGCAGTTGGCAAAATTAGAGAAGCTGAACGTCCTGTTGCCAACCAGTGAAAAACCCGATCACAATTGACTATCGGCATTGGCTGGCAACCCCATGCCCTTGGGCAATACCCCTGCGCGTCTCGATTGGGCGTTAACCAGGTATGTGAATTTCCGAGTTCGCTGCGACTCTGGTTCATTTTCAAGTGTGCAGACAATCGGCACTGTTTTTCGTCTGACTCCTATTGCCATGGTGAGACCTTGTCGCCGTACGGCACGGTCTCAAGCCCAGGGTTGTCCTCGGTAGCCCGAACTACTCATGGACGAGCTTCGTACACGACGTTAAACGGTGTTTCCGCGGCTCTGCGGAACCGGCTGAAGCCGGCCGCGGTGACTACCTCGCGAATGCGTTTTTCGCCTGACTGCACACCCAAGCACAGCGCTACTTCCTGTGAACGCGAACAAGGAGTGCACAACAAAGTTGAAAAAGAGTAGTAGACGCGACCGACCGGATTCAGATTGTCTTTTAGTTCATCGTGTGCAATCGGTTCGACGATCATCCATGTGCCGTCCTTGCTAAGTGAATTGCGTACATGGGATGCGGCGCCGACCGGATCGCCCATGTCGTGCAGACAATCGAACACGGTGACCAAGTCGTAGTCTTTGCCTGGAAACGCTTTGGCCTTCGCGACGCCAAAGTTGAGGCGAACGTCGAGTCCCTCTTTAGCGGCGATCGCGCGGGCGCCTTCGATGGATTTGTCGTGATAGTCAAAACCGAAGAATTGTGATTTTGGGAAGGCCTTAGCCATCAGCACGGTCGACGCACCCTTGCCGCACCTAACATCGGCGACGCGCGCCCCGGCCTCGAGCTTAGCCTGTACGCCGTGCTCGGAAGGAATCCAAGAACTGACAAGGTTTGCTGCATAGCTTGGCCGGAAGAATTTCTCGCAGCCATGAAACACATCTTCATGACGCAGCACAGCAGAAAACGCTTGCCGATATCAATGCCGACGCAGCGCTCGATGATCTTACCCATATCGCCTCCTCATCACCGAAGAGCCAGCGCATCAGGCATAAGTTGTTCCACGGGCTTTTCGCTCCAATCAGGGGATACACAAGCGCCGGCCAGGAACAGTTTTATCCGCGGGGTTTGTTCCGCCATTCCGGCAACGTCGGCGATAAAACCAGAATGAACTATTGGGTCGAAAATCGACACCTGCAGTGGAGGCTTGTGCTCGGCAATAATTTCCTTTGCCGAAGCCGAGTCTTCTATAAGACGAGGCCTCTCGTTTTCATGACCAGGGGTGAGCGCATAGCGCGATCATGGAAGTTTTATCCCGGCGCTCTCCGGATCGCCGACTTACGCCCAGATTGTGCCTGGCGCGAACGGCACTTCTAGGTCCGATTCCGTTAGCCCTTCGTAGGCGTGATCTCCCTCGACGTAATCTCATACTTGAAGTTATCCGGATCGAGGCTGTCGAGTCGCCCTTCGGTCGTTTCTGCCTGCGGATACATGAGGAAACCGACTGGCGCGCCGTTCGACCCGGGCAGAGCGACGTCGTGCGCGAAGTTGTAGGCCATCCAGTTCATCTCCCAGGACCCGAATAGCCGCGTGCGGGCAGTCTTCACCATGTTGTCGTCCAAGGAGCGATTTCCGGGTGGTTCCTCCAACACGACTTTCCGCACGTCTGCGGGGTCAACCGGTACCCAACCGTACTCACCAAGGTAAACCTCAGCGCGGCAATGCTGCGCTTTTGTCACATTCTCTGACGAAGCACCAAGGCTCTTGTATCCCATTTCGGACTTGGCGAGACGGATGCCATAAACGTCGCGGGCTGGGAGGCGCGCCGCGCGCGCCAACCCAACGTAGAGCGCGTTTAGATCCGCGCACTTCCCGCCCAGATCTTTGGACTCGAGCATGAATCGAATGTCGCCGACGCCGCAGCCCCGCGTTTTCGGATTCCGAAAGGTGTTGTCAACGATCCACTCGTAGATCGCACGCGCCTTCTCCACATCCGTATTCGTGCCCTTCGTGATTTCGCGCGCTGTCGCGTTTACGACACCGTCGGTCGGCAGCAGCTTGGTTGGCCGCAAGAAATGTTCCAATTCCGCGCGGCTCTCCTTGGGCGTCGTGCCGCGCGCGGTGAGGTCGACCGCACAATCCTTCGTGGCAATCCGGCTCGTCACCGTGAGGATCGGCCTTACCCCGGCCGGAAATTCCGAAGCGATGATTCCGAGCGCGTCGGTCTTGCTTTCGACTATCTTCGCGGTACCGCCCTCGCAGTTGAAGGTATTCGCGAGCGTCTTCTGAAAAGGTCTTTCGCGAATGAGTGCCGCCGGCACCCATATGCGTGTCGTCCCGGAAGGTTTCAGTACTTCGACGCGGGTCGTCACGTCAAATGTGCGCCACCGGTCAACCGTTGTGACCTCTGAAAACAAGCGCTCAGCGTTCGCGAATGCGAGGCTTACTGACATAATGCCCCCTGATTGCAGAAAATCGCGACGGTTCATGGCCAATACCTCTGCACCAGAATTTTCTGGACTTCTCTGCTGACGGATAACCTACACCCGACTCCGTCCGTATAACAATACTGGAGACAGGGTTCTTGGGCTACAGCGGGCTTCCACTTCCCCAATGAAATCCCAAAGCCGAAAACTGGCCTCTCTCCAATTCCTCGGTCGGACACTTTCACCTCGCCAGTCTGGCGTTTTGGAATGGTCCTGGACATCGGACCTTGATTGTTTCAGATAGAGCAACGAAAGTGTTAGTGTTCGGAAAGGGATGGTGTGCCCAGAGAATGCGGATAGCCTGGCACCCTCGTCTGGTTACAATTATTCTTTTGATTCTGGTTCCTGCCAGTAACTGGATCAGGAACGGCTTCGCTTGAGGGTTGCATGAAGACAGGCGTCAAGAGCGAGAGTCGCTTCGAAACCGATGCGAGCCGATATGCCGCCTACCTCGAGACTCCCCAGGGCCGCCTACGCGCAGACCTGGCTTTTGCGAACCTGCTGGAATTTCTGCCTGCATCGGCGGGAGTCAACTCGCTGCGCGCCTTCGATCTCGGGTGCGGAACAGGATCTGCCGCCGTTCGTCTGGCGCGTCTCGGTATTCATGTCACCTTGCTCGATTCGTCTGCGACGATGCTAGCTCTGACGGAACGGACGATCGTCGAAGCCGGAGTAAGTGACAAGGTCACCGCGATGACGCCGCCCAGTTGGCGGACATTTTGCCGACGGCATCGTTCGATATCGTTCTCTGCCATAACCTTTTGGAATATATCGATGACCCAGGCGCCATCCTGCGTGGCGCCGTGCGTGTGATGCGGGATTCGTCCGCGATACTGTCCGTCCTCGCTCGCAATCAGGCAGGTGAACCGCTCAAGGCGGTTCTCCAAACGGGCGATTTGGCCGCAGCGGAACATAACCTGACCGCGGAGTGGGGACAAGAATCCCTATACGGGGGCAGAGTACGTTTGTTCATGTCGGAGGCTTTCGAAGCGATCTTGAAAGACGTGTCGCTCACAATCAACTCCCGGAGGGGAGTGCGCGTTATCGCGGATTACCTGCCGGCACAGATTTCTCGATCGACAGAGTATGAACGGATCTTCGCTCTGGAGCGCAAGCTCGGCAAACGGCGGGAATTCTTTCGGAGTTGCCCCTTATATGCAATGTTTGGCCAGGTGCGCAACACCTGGATCGGAGGGAGATGAATGAGCAACGTCGAACCGGCACCTTCGTCTACCATTCCGAAGGCCCTCAAGGCTAGAGGCATTTCGCTCGGGCTTGGGCTCACTAACGAGTGCAACCTCAAGTGCTCCTTCTGCTACCGCGATCCCACTCGCGCCGACCGTCTCTCGTTAGAACAGGTCAAGTCGGTGATCGAATGCCTTCCGGTTCGCTCCGTGAATCT
>DATDHE010000398.1:0-3399 GCA_036521695.1 Candidatus Acidiferrum sp.
ATCGCCGCGGGAGAAAGAATTCGACACAGGATAAAGGAGAGTTCTAATGAATCGTAGTTCTGCAATTACGCGCGGAACGCAGTCTTTTCCCGGCACTGTTGTTTCAATTTACGGACGACGGATAATGATTGGTGTTGTAGCGATGGCGGCTGCCCTCCCCGTCATCGCACAGATTGTCGACATACAGCAAAAGCTCGCGGCCGTGAAGCAGGTTGTCGCGCTAAATAAACAGAGCTTGCTGCAATATCAATGGTGGGAAACAATACAGATGACTCTGGACGGAGACCCTAAGCCTGCAACTCAAAATCTGTGCCAGTACGGTCCTGGCGGACAGGTTGTGAAGACTCCCATCGGTGCCCCACCTCCGCCACCCAGCGGTGGCAGATTGAAGCAAAGAATCATTGAGAAGAAAAAGAAGGAGATGCAGGAGTATATGACTGAAGTGAAGGGCGTTCTCAGCATGTACGTCCCGCCCGACCCGCAGAGGATGCAGCAAGCCTATCAGGCTGGCAAACTTTCATTGAATCCCGTAGCGGGGCTCATGAATTTGGTTTTCAGGGATTACGCGCAACCGGGCGATCAGATGACCCTTACTTTCGATCAGGCCGCAGTAAAAGTCCTCTCCTTGAGCATCAACACCTACATGGGGCAAACAAAAGATGCGGTGACCTTACAGGTCCAGATGGCCACCCTCCCCGATGGGACCAACTATGTGCAGCAGACGGTTCTTAGCGCCACGGCCAAGAAGCTCGTGGTGACCACGACTAGTTCCAATTACCAGAAGATTTAATCTACGTCGGTTCGCATCCTAGGCAGCAGGTTGCTAATTCTGTCGCTGGGCTGCCTCCGAACACGGGGCTGTGCCATGACCGCTTCAGCCAAATGGACGAATGCCGAAACTCACCACGCGGGAAGGCAGGAGCTATCGAGCTTCGGATCTCGAGTCAAGCAGCGAGGTAAGAATCACCGCGGTAGCAACAGTTGACATGCGGGAGACAGCCAGGATTTTGCGAAGCGCCGTGTTCACGCAGTGAGCATTGCCCGCCGCCCTAGACGCTTACAGCGCCTACTTCGGAGGTTTCGGCGGGCAGTGAGCGTCATAGGCCGCTTGCATCTGCCTGAGTTTTAGTACGCCATAGGCAACGGTCAGCGCCATGATGACAACCAGCAATCCGGCAAACCTCTTTTCAAAGTCATAGGCTTCCTCGCGGTAGGCGATATAGCTGGCCATGATCAAGCAGAGAACGAGGATGTTGATGACCCAGTTCACCGGTTTCCGCAGAACGAAGTGCATGGTGCCGAAGCCGGCAAGCTGGTAGAGCATGAATGGCAGGATAGCCACCGCCGGCAGAAGCTCGGAGGCCCCCAGCACGACGTCGACTGCGCCCGGCGCCTTAGAGTGCAGGAGCGAACTGTGCGCCAGTTCATGGAATAGTGCTGGCACCGCGCACAGGAAGGGCACGACCCCGAGCAACTCGATCACCAGCGAACCGCTCCAGGTGCCGATTTTGGACGAAGTATCGGCTCCGGCGTCCGTGGACTCCGCGCCAATGAATAGGCCACCCACGATAGCCGCCGCGCTGGATAGCATCAACAGTTCCACCGTGATGCCGAAGCTCGCTGGTTCGCCCGTCTTGATAAGTAGGAGGCCCATGAAACCGGGCGTGTAGAACATCACGCGAACAAGCCGCGCCCAAACGCGCGCGTCGCGTTCGGGCGGCAGGATTGGCAGCGGGAGTCCGTCGGTCCCGATGGTTGGTCTAGCTTTCGACATTCCGGTGTCCTATCGATCCAGGAGATAGATACTTGATACATCCAAGCCGTGGCATACGCAGAATAGCCGACGAGGCAGAGCAGAACCCGTTCTTTATCGTTTCTGGCAGGGCTTCGTTCACCAGGATCTTCACGTCTCTCCTTTGCGGGACACGATGTTTCCCTGGGCCCCCCGGCCACTCGCGATTTGTGGCGGGACGCTATACCCGTATGCGACTGGCCATGGTTGTGACGCGCCTCTAAGCTAATCGGCAGCCCTGGCGCAATGCCATTGTCAGAATTGACAGCTACCTGCCCCCTTCCCGAGACATTTGCGTCCGATGCCGCATCCACGCTTCCTTGACGGGCCAGTTCACTCCAAAGTTTATGCCGAGACGTCTGGGTCTCGTTGTTTGCCGCTGTGCTGCTGTTAACGACCGTGGGTAGAACAGAGCGCGCGGCTTCGCTTAAGGTCCTGCCAGCGTTTGTCGTCCAGACTTTGCATTCTGATGTGATGATGCTCGAATCGGCCCAGGACGTTCCAGGATGTCTGCTTGCCTGTCATTTCTGACAATGGTAGCCGGGGGTCGTGGATGAAAACCTCGTTCTAGCAATAAAGTGCCAGCACGCGCGGGGGCAAAGAGGCAATGAACTCTGACCATGAGGACTACTTGACGAAGCGAATGCGGAAAGCCAGAAAACATTCGTCGCATCACAAAGTGGCTACAACCATCTCTTTGGTTCTATTAATTTTGATCCTCGCGCCGCTGGCAGTGGCGAGAATAAACTTCGATTTTGATCCCAACCTGGATTTCTCACAATTCAAGACATTTGCGTACATCGGTGGCGTAAACACGCTGGAATTTCGGCAGCTGGATCCTAATCTGATCAGCAACCGGGTCCATGCCGGGGTGTCAAAGGCATTGACGCAGCGCGGCCTGAAGGAGGTAAGACCCGATCAGCAGCCGGATCTCGTCGTGCGTTATTTGGCCAACAGCCAATCCAAGCTTGTCTCTGCAGCCGTGGGAGATTGGGTACAGTTCGGCCCATTCGTCAGCGACTATTGGGCTTATACCTACGACCTGATGTCCGCTGAAACCAGCTTGGACGCATCTCTCATCATCGATCTGATCGATTTGAAGCGAAAAGACCTGGCGTGGCGCCTGTACCTGGACCAGAAAATCACCAATGACGATACCATTTGGCCGAAAGTAATAGGCCAGATTTCCAAAGGCTTCGAGAGTTACCCACCTTCCCAAAAGCAAATAGCCGAGAAGCGCAAAGAACGCGCCGAACATCCGCCCAAGCCACCGGCACAGTGACGTGAAGGTACGGACTGACAACGGGCCCCGGATAAAGCTCCTGACTGTAACTTCTGACAGTAGAACTCCCTCCAAATGAGCACTACCATTTCGATGAGCAAATGACTCCGCAACGGCTGGTGTGCTCTCGGGCCATTGCAAGGAGACCACGTGTCACGATCCCTCATCGTTATGCCAGACGACTCGGCTAAGCCGATTCTGGATGCCATCAACGCCGCGACCAAGTCACTGCGCGTCAAGATGTTTCTCTTCTCGGATCCGTCAATTCTAAAGGCCGTAATGGACGCCCAGAGTCGCGGGGTAAACGTCCGAGTCATGCTGAATC
>DATDHE010000399.1:0-4546 GCA_036521695.1 Candidatus Acidiferrum sp.
CCTACCTCGAACGTTTGCAGAAGATGTTCGACAATCAGTACTACGTGGTTTTCCAGCCCATTCCAGGAAAGAAAGCTGGGCTCCAGCGTGTGAATCTCACGACCGAGGTGTCGAATTCAGAGATTGCCGCTCCCGACAACGTCTGGGTTGCGCCCGGCAAGTGAGATGTTTTGCTTAAGAGAAAGCTATACAGACTTTACGTGACTGAGGGCGCCGCGAGCTCTGCTTTCGAAGGTGGTGGGAGAACTTTACCAGTGGGCTGGCTGACCCCTTTTACAAAAGCTGTCCCCAGAAAGCAAGACTATGCTTCGAGTGCAGAAAGTAGTTGCCGTATTGCTGAGTTTCCTTCTTGTCCTGACGACATTTCCCGTCGGGGCAAACGCACAGAATGCGTCGCCGTCGGGAACTCAGAACACGTCGTCTTCGAGCCCGTCAGGAGAATATCAACCTCTTACTGGCGAGGAACTCGACGCGATCGTTGCTCCGATCGCCCTTTATCCCGACGCTTTGGTTGCGCAGATTCTTGGTGCTGCAACTTTTCCCTACGAAATCGTCGACGCCGCTTTCTGGATCAAGGACAACTCCCAACTCAAGGGCGAGGCGTTAGCCAAGGCGGTCGATCAACAATCATGGGACCCGGCGGTGAAAGCGCTGACCCAGTTTCCTTCCGTGCTCGACAATCTGGCGAAGAACCTCGCTTGGACCTCTGCTCTTGGTGAAGCTTCTGCTACACAGCAGTCCGACGTTATGGCTGCAGTTCAGAGAATGCGCGCAAAGGCGCAAGCGGCAGGGAACCTGAAATCGAGCCCGGAAATCAAAGTCATCCAGGAGACCCCACAGACCATCGTCATTCAGCCGGCGAATCCACAGGTAGTGTATGTGCCCGTCTACAACCCCGCGCTGATTTACGGCGTTCCCTACGTGTACCCCGGCTATGTCTATGTCGCCCCACCTCCGTCGACCGCGGTGATCGCATTCGGCGTCGGGATCGCGGTCGGAGCCATGGTGTATGGGGGTTGTTGCGGGTGGGGCTGGAGCTACTGGGGCACCAACTGGCGCGGCAATACTATTATCTACAATCGGAACATTTACGTTGGGAACAGTTACTGGCGTGGCGGCTATTACGGTGGCGGCTATCGTCCCGGATACCCTGCGTATCGTCCCGGATATCCCGGGTACGGTCGTCCTCCCGGCTATCGTCCACCTGCCACAACCCTTCCAAGTCCGGGCAATCGTCCGGGGAATCGTCCTCCCGCTACAACCCTTCCAAGTCCGGGCAACCGTCCGGGGAATCGTCCTCCCGCTACAACTCTTCCTGCCGGCCCGGAGTATCGTCCGAATGCCCCAAGTGGCGGTTCGAGGCCGGGCGTGGGGATGCCGAGCACTCTGCCCGCCAATGGAGGGAACCGTCGGAACCAGAGTCCGGGCTCACGACCGAGTACGGATGAAGCCCGCGGTTATCACCGTCCACAGACCGGCGCCGGGCAAGGCACTCGTCCGAATGCATTTTCCGGGAACGTGGGAGGGCGCGCGCAGAGCGCGCGAGGGAGCCAAAGTATGTCAGCCAGGAGCGGCAAGGGAGGTCGCTAGTGTGCGGAGTCTTAGGAGACAGCAGCAGTACTAGCTCTCTGGGAAAGTTTTGGTTGGTGCCATGAACGAGTGTTATGACGCAAGGTTTGGGCACATCAGGTTTGGACCGATGAAGATAAATTTTCGCAATTCGCTTTTCCTGTCTCTGATCACGATTACTGCCCTCGCGGTGGGCTGCAACAAGTCGCAGGAAGCCCAGGCCCCCAGCGGACCGCAAACGTTCGCTTCCCCGGAAGCCGCGGGGCAAGCGATTTACGCCGCTGCAAAAGCGGGAGACAGCAATGTCCTGCTGGCGATTTTCGGCCCCGAGGCGAAAGAACTAATCTTCTCCGGCGATCCGGTTCAGGACAAAGCTGCGCTCGATCTGTTCACGAGCCGCTATGATGAAATGCACCGCTGGGGCAAGTTGGTAAACGGCGGAATGGTCCTCGACGTTGGCGCCGAGAACTATCCCTTCCCGTTCGCCTTGCTGAAAAACGCTTCCGGGCAGTGGCATTTCGACACTGGCTCGGCAAAGCAAGAGATACTGGCTCGCCGGATCGGTGGGAACGAACTGTCAACGGTGGACACTCTAAATGCAATCGCGGACGCCCAGGCTGAATACTTCAGCCAGACTCATGATGATAATCATGTCCGGCAATATGCCCAGAAGTTCATCAGCGACAACGGCAAGCAGAACGGTTTGTACTGGAAGACCGCCGATGAGAATCAGCCGGAGAGCCCTCTCGGGCCACTTGCTGCATACGCAAGCGCCGAGGACAACACCGGCAATACGCAGGCACTCCAACCCTTCAACGGCTACTTTTACCGGATCCTGACAAAACAGGGCGAACGGGCCAACGGGGGAGCGAAAGAGTACGTCCTCAACGGAGCCATGACGGGCGGCTTCGCCATATTAGCGTATCCCGCCGACTATGGGAATTCCGGAGTGATGTCATTTCTCATCAATCAGGATGGCGTTGTATACGAAAGGAATCTCGGAGAAAACACCGCGGATGTAGCCAATGCCATCTCCGCATTCAATCCTGACGATGACTGGAAGCCCGTGGAGTAGTTTCTCCTCAATCCGGTGACAACAAGAACTTAAGGAGGACCAATGTCCATGAACCAAGCACCTAAACTTCCGCCCCGGGTTTCCGCTGCGGACGATCACAAAGTTAACGAGCCGAGCGGGGTTGGTGGGGCTCCTGCGAGGCGGCGTTTCTTGCAACTTGCAGCCGGAGGCGCCTTCGCGGGATGGATAGGAACGGCAGCCTCACAGTTAACTTTTCCCGAACCAGTCCTCGCGCAAACCACGCTGACTCCAGATGCTGCGTTGGCCGAACTGATGGCGGGTAATGAACGCTTTGTGACAAGACGCATTACCTCCGACGCCCAAGATCTTGCCATCTTGAAGCAGAACAACGCCGAAAAGCAGGAGCCTTTCGCCGCGGTACTTTCCTGTGCTGATTCTCGCGTCCCGGTGGAATTGGTTTTTGATCAGACCATCGGCCACATCTTTGTAACCCGTGTCGCGGGCAATGTCGCCACCTCAGAGATTATCGCGAGTCTGGAGTACGGCGCCGCGGTTCTGGGTACGAAGGTGATCCTGGTCATGGGTCATGCCGGGTGCGGCGCGGTTAAGGCGACGATCCAGGGCGCAGAAGTTCCTGGGCAGATCAGCACCCTCTATCCCCATATTCAGCCGGCAGTTGATCAGGCTGGGAACAATCTGGAATCGGCCACGAAGGCGAACGCCAAGATTCAGGCGGCCCTGCTAGCTGAATCGTCCACGGTCATCAAGGGGTTGGTGAAAGAAGGGAAGCTGAAGGTCGCTGCAGGGTACTACGACATCGCATCTGGTCGCCTGATGTTGTTGAACTAGGCTGGAAAACTCGCGACTCGGGCATCTGACTGCAATTCCGGTTGGATGGTTGGCAACTCGGCGGTAGTCGCGGTAGCTACGGTCTCTATTGTTCTCCTTCATGGCTCTCCTTTCGCGCGCGGGCCGCCTTGGTTTTGCGTGGGACCCTGAAGGCGAGCGAGATACCAAGAATTTCGTTTGTGTCCCAGCCAGTGGGCAGGTTAACCGACTGTAATAAGTAGTAAGGCCGAACAGAAAAGGAGTCGGCGATGGGCAGTCGTACTCCCGCCTGGAAGCGATTCTGAGTGTAGCTGCTGTCGCCATTGGCGAAGGGGTTGTTTCCGGGAACGATAAAGAACTCGTTGTTCACGACCAACACGGGACGCCGCGATACACGAAGCGGTAAGGTGTACTCGACGCCCGGGCGAAATCTAAGACGTGCGGAAGCGGGCTGGTTATCAACAAATCGTCCCTCGATGAGCGTACGGAGTGTCGGTTGCCACGGGCCACGGGATGTACTCAGTGTGAGATTGAGCTGCACCCGGTTTTCGTAGGCAATTGCGGGATTCCCGGGAAATCGTTGGTAACGATAAATCGGTATCAACGTCAACCAGGGCCGCAGACGGAAGGCAAGGCCGCCCTGAACGAAGTACTCGAACAGATTGGACGCTCCTTCGTCGAACCGCTCGTGGAACTCGACATCCAGAGATCGATTCGCAGACAGGCCAGTGGAAATTCCCTGATCGAGCCAGAGCCCTATCTGCTTCTCATTTTCGGGGTCCTCGGGCAGTTCTTGTTTCTGCGCTCTAGCCGGGACAGCCAAGATGCAACTCAATAGCGTCGCAATGACGCAGACTATGGGGGCAATGTAATTCAGGTTCATTAAAGCATCGCGGCGCCCCTGCCCTTTCGCAGTGCTCGAGTCGGAATGAGCCAGCATGCTATGGCGGACGCCTCGGCACGTCAATGAAGACGTTGAGTTGGCATATCTCAAAAGTATTGCCCTGGTGGGCGCCGGCAACGCCAAGGTGCCCCTTCTTCCCCTCCCAAATCATGGAAGGTTTCACCGCCATCATCATAATAAGGACTAAGTCAAATTAACAGTGGTAGAGC
>DATDHE010000400.1:0-13450 GCA_036521695.1 Candidatus Acidiferrum sp.
AGTGGGCATTCCACCCGATATCGAAGCCCCTGTCTTTGCCGACGGCGACCTGGCCGCTGGAAAAGATCCGGCGATGGCCAGGGCGTTAGAGATACTCAGCCAGCAAACGACCTCTCAATAGAATCCTGCCAGTTGTTCAGAACAGGCGATCACACTCAAAACGGGACTGGCAGTGCGATTTTGGGCGTATCACGGGCTCGGAACTTAGCGCACAAGGAATGCGTTTGTCGCCCGTCTAGTGCGCGAGAGGGTCGGGGCGAAGCTGGAAATGTATGACCTTGCTCGTCGTTCCTTTACCACCTTCGGCGTGAAAAGGAGTTCGAGTGCCGTAGGTAGCCCACAGGCCTTTTCCCTTCCAACCAGCCTTCGGATCGTCGATCCGGCCGTCCATGCCCTTCGCGTAGAATCCCATGGGGTACGGGACACGAAGCACAACAAACTTCCCGCTGTCAGGCAACAGCGCAAGTAGCGCGTCATTTCCGTTGCCGGTGGCAATCGGCACGTTCTTTCCCAGTCCCAGAGTGTCGAACTGGTCCACCCAATCATAATAACTAGCCTCGGCGCTTCCCGGATCCGTGACCCCGTGTAACTGCGGCCCCGGTAGTTGATAGAGCGCCCAACCCTCGGGGCAATGTTGCCCTATCGCGGTCGGCCCGTTGAGCGGCCCTTTGCACCTGCGCCGGTCGAAGCTAGCCAAATGCCCGCTGGCAACCACCGTCCACACAACGCCATTGCGATCAATGTCGAGCCCGCGCGGCGAGAACCCGTGAACCGGCGCATTTGGATTGTTCCACGGTAGTTCGTAGATTTCTGCAAGGGCGGTTGCCGGGGGATTTGGTCCGGGGTTTAACCGAACGACTGCGCCAGGGAATCCCAGGACCGTTCCCCAGATCGACCCATCTACTGGACTCACAGTGACGCCGTAGAAAGCGGCGTTGATCCGCTTGTCCCTAGTGGGATCGATGGGCTGATCAGGCTCCACATATTCATCTCGTTTTCCGTTGCCGTTAGTGTCGAGGATGAGCGCCGTCCAGCCCTGCGACTTCTCTTCATCGTGGGTTTCGTCGAACATCTTCGTATTCAGCCAACCTACCACTCCTCCGCCGCCACCGCTGCTCGTCCACAATGTATTGTTTGCATCCTCGGCAAACACTAGATGATGTGTACCAAAACAGGTGTTAACGAGCGTGACCTGCTTCGTCTTTGGATCGTACACGGCGAGTTGCCGGCCGCTGGTTTTGAGCGGGAATAAGACCGCCGAAGGGTGGCTCGAGCCTTCTTTGCAGAACGCTGGATTTTCGCTCGGGCGGATTCTAGAGGTAATCCAGACTCGTCCCTGCGCATCGAACATCGGATTGTGGACATTGGCTTGGCTGTGCCAGATGGCTTCGTCCCCCCAATACGGCGAAGGCGCCACAACCTTGTCGTCGGCACTTGATGGAGTCTGCGGATCGCGAACAGGCAGCTTCACTTGGCGCGTCACGGAGTCCGCCGGATCGAGAACCGGTAGATAGTCCGTGCTGAGTTCAGTGGCTCCATAAATCAGGCCGTTGGCATTCAGCGTTGGATTGCGCTTGTCGGTCGCGATCTCGTCATGGAGATACGCCTTGGGGTCCGCCCAGTCCCATTCGGTGATGACCACGTTTCGCTCGAGACCCTCGGGTCTCGGAGGTGTGCGCGGCAATTCACCGGCAGCGATGCGGTCGGTCCATTCCGCGAACATCGGCAACGCTTGCTCTGGGCCTAACTGGCCGAGGCCGCTGACCATGTTGTTGCCGGCTTGCCCCGAGAGTATGCGTCGCGCCCAGGCCGCAGTCGAGGAATCGAAGTGGCCAAGGCTTTTTGGAATCTCTCGTGTTGCCTTATCCCCGATTTGATGACAAGACCAGCAGCTATCCGTTTTCAGAAGATGCAGCCATTGCCCCTGGCTCTTCATGTTTTCCGGAATGCCGTTGCCCTTGGGCCCAGTGCCAGGGAATTCGCTTTTGCCCGGCACGCGTAGCATGGAAAACCAATAAATGGCCGGGTAGTATTGCGCTGCAGCCTGCGCGTCCGGCGCCATTGTTGCATTCAGATTTACAACCTCGCCTGGCGTGGCCCGCACTGGGAGGGAATCCACCAGCCCATAGCCGCGCACCCATACTTTGTAATTCGCCTTGGGAAGCTGCGGCAGTAGGTAGCGCCCCCTATCATCAGTAACGACAATTTTCACGAATTTGGTCGGCAGGTCGGCCGTTTCTGCGATCACCCAGACGCCTGCCTCGGTACCCTTGGAGCTCGTGACCACACCGCGGATGTCATCGCCGCCGATCGAGATCGCCTCCCCAGAGGACTGCTGCGCGTTCAGCTTGCTTAACAAGATTAATAGGATCACACCCGAAGCGATCAGCGAATACAAGACTCTCTTAGTCATGATGTTCACCTCCGATGGCACGGATGACGGCGACATTACCTGCCAAGTGGCAATGGGGGACCTTTCATTCTCAGAATTGAAACGCGGTCGAATCGTAAGCACGCCGAATCGACTTGTCAATTGGCGCTATTCGGCGAAAGGAATTCGCACTCGCAACGCATAGGGACTGCATAAACTGAAGGCACAACATGGACCGAGGACCTTTTCCTTGGACGCGTAAAACACTGGTCACCAAGGTTCGGGTTGGCCTTTGCGCTGAGAACGGGCAATTCGGAACTTATGGTTTGGCAGGATTGTAGTCGGGTCGGAGGAGGCTGTTCTAAGGAGAGGTTGCGAATCACCTGTGTGAACGACTATTCGTATCTCAATGCGACTATGGGATCGACCTGCATGGCGCGTCGAGCAGGGATGCAGCAAGCTGCCATAGCAACAGTGAGCAACAGAAGAGCCACGCACAAGAACGTGAGCCCGTCGCCCGGTTCGACATCATAGAGCAAGCTGCTCAGGAGACGCGTGAGCGCGAGGCCGGCGATGACGCCGATGGCAACGCCAGCGAGCGTGGCGCGGATTCCCTCGCGGAGAACCAATCTCATGATGTCGCTGCGCTGTGCGCCCAGAGCCACGCGGATGCCGATTTCCCTGGTGCGCTGGAGGACCATATGCGAGATCAACCCATACAATCCCACAACGGCTAGAATCAAGGCCAGGGCAGCAAAACTGCCGATCAGATAGGAAGGGTATCGCCGCAGGAAAACCGAAGGAGATTGATTGGCTATTTCTTCCAGCGACTGCGGCTGGATCAAAGGGAGCTGAGCATCCATTTCCTTCAAAGCGGCGCGGGCAGCCCCTACGAATGCAGATGGCTCTCCCGCGGTGCGCACAATGTAACTCAGGTAGGTTGCGGGACCCTGGTCGTTGGGGGTGTAGATGATGGGAGGAGGTGCGGCTGCGATATCGATCGACGCCGTATCCCCTGCCACCCCCACGATTTGCAGGAAAGGGTTTTTCGCGTTGTAAGTGAAACGGATGCGTTTGCCGATGGGATTCTCACCGGGCAAATAAGCTTTGACAAAGGCGCGGCTTACCACCACCGTTCCAAGGGCCTCCTTGGAATCGATTTCAGTAAAGAAACGGCCATCGGCGAGAGGTATCCGGAGTGAAGAGAAATAGCCTTTGCTCACCGTGATGATTTGGCATTCATCTTCCTGGCCAACCGCCGTAGGGCGGCCTTCGATAACGAATCGGATGGTGCCGCTGCCGCCATTGGCGGGTATGCCGGTGGCCTGGCCCACGTCCAGAACACCCGGCACGCTGCGTAGACGTTCCGTGAACTGGTGATCGAAGCGCACGGCGGCCGCGCTGTAGTAGGGAGGCGTCTTATCGCTCGGATAGGAAGAGTCCGGCAAGTTCACCGAAAACGTGAGTACGTTATGGAGGTCGAAACCCGGGTCTTGTCCCAGCAGGGCGTGGAGACTCTTCAGCAGCAGGCCAGCGCCGACGAGCAGGACCAGCGAAATTGAGATTTCAGCGACGACCAGCGTGTTGCGCAAGCGAGCGTGACCCGTGCTGGTGCCACTGCGCGATTCATCTTTCAACACATCGTTCAGCGTCGTACGCGAAGCTTCCAATCCGGGGGCCAACCCGAAGAGAACTCCTGTAAGCACGGTGACACCACAAAGAAACAGAAGGACTGCAAGGTTGATCCCGGCGTTGCGCAAATAAGGCATGGCCTGCAACAAAGACTCGGGGATTGCCGCAATGAGCAGATTGACGCCCCAATGAGCGCCGACAAGCCCGACACCAGCGCCGGCAAAAGAGAGCAACAGGCTTTCGGTAAGTGACTGCGAGAGCAGGTTGGCACGGCTCGCGCCCAGCGCGGTACGCACGGCAAATTCCTTGCGCCGGCTGATCGCGCGCGTCAGGAGCAGGTTGGCGACATTGGCGCAGGTGATTAGTAGAACGAATCCCACAGCTCCCAGAAGAATCAGCAGGATCGGCCGAACCTTGCCCACGACCTGTTCACTGAGACTCTCCATGACAAAAAATATGGAGCTGTTTTCTTTTGGATATTCGCTGGCAAGCTGAGCGTTGATGCTCTGCATTTCCGCGCGTGCCTTAGCGGAAGTGAAGCCTGGCGCGAGCCGCCCGATCACTGTCAGCCAGTGGAGACTGCGGCGCGTAATGAGATCACCAGTCTGATGGATAGGCACCCAAAGTGGCGCGGAGTTGGCGGGTGCAAACTCAAAGCCGCGCGGAAGAACACCGACGATGGTGGCTGGCTTGCCGTCCAGATGGATGACGCGCCCAATGATCTTCGGATCGGCGCCAAATGCGGTGCGCCAGAAACCATCGGTGAGAATCGTCACGTGCGGGCCATCGGCCTGCATTTCGTCCTCTAGGAAATCACGCCCCAGCGCCGCCTGCACGCCGAGAGTCTTGAAGAAACTGGGCGTCACCTGCGCGGCGAAGGTGTTCTTGGGCTCGCCGTCGGTGGCAAGCGTGAACGCGTCCCCGCTGTAGGCGGCGAGCGATTGCATGCTCTTGGCTGTGTGCTTCCAATCCAGATAGTCCGGATAGGATACGTCTGCGCCAACAGTGCCCGTGTCCGCTTGACTGCGCGACTCGCCGAGATGGAAGAGCTTTCCGGGCTCCCGATAAGGCAGCGGACGTAGAAGCGCTGAATAGACGACGGAAAAAATGGCGGTGTTGGCGCCGATGCCTAAAGCGAGAAGGAAGATGGCGATGGCGGAAAAGCTAGGGTTGCGAAGCAAGGTGCGAAAGCCGTGCCGAAGATCAGAGACGAGGTTACGCATGGGCATGATCTCCAAGGTCACTGACGGCAAGGGTGCTGACGGTGACATTGATAAAGACGAACAAAATGACCTCAGTGTTTCCAAGGATTGGCCAGGCTGGGCACGGCAACGAACGATTATGTTAGTTTTGCTGGTCTTGCAGGCCGGGTATATTCCGGAGTTTCAGAATGGGTTGCTTTGCGTATTGGGAGTTCCTCCTACTATAGAAAGACGCCGACCCAGACATCCCTATCCTCCAACAAGCAAAAATTGAATACGCGAAATTGCAGTAGTCGCTCACGAACATGTGCGTACAAACTTTGTCAGTGGACGATTAGCCTTGACTGCGTCTTCGACGCGTCACTGGTGCCAGAAACTTGTCTTGGGCTGTCCTCGACACGGAGATCTGAAACTGAAAGGCGGATCGTCGATGGAATCAATTGCAAAATAGGAACGCGACGAAACCGGCCGCTTCACCAGGCGTTCGGCATCGGGGAAGTCTCTCTTCTGTCCCCGCGGCCCGCGATGGGACTGCGCCTGCGCAAAATGCAGTGTTCCCGACTTACGGCGTGCGCCAACGCGTCGAAGACGCAGTCGGGGCTTATCAGTTAGCCTGGCAAGGCATTTGATAGTATGACAGTAAATGAAACCAGCTAAGTTGCAAGAAACCAAGTCGACGATTCGCTTTAGCGCCAAGTTGTTTCGGCCCAAGGCAAACGAAAAGACTGGATCGTGGACCCTAACCCTTCCCAAGATTGCGAGTGCGAAGCTTCCATCACGAGGCAGGACGACGGTGGAGGGAACGATCAATAGCTTCCCTTTTCGAGCCGCTCTCGAGCCAAACGGCAAAGGAGGTCACTGGCTCAGGGTTAACAAAACCATGCGCGATGCCGCAGACGCAGATGCTGTAGACACGGTAACGGTGGAGATTACGCGGGCCGGAGAAGAACCGGAGATCAGGGTGCCAATGGATCTACGCAAAGCCCTTGCAGCCGCCCCGCTGGCGCAAGTAGGGTGGGAGAACATCACATCAATGGCGCGCCGGGATTGGATTTTCTCGATAAGCTCAGCCAAGCAACCGGAAACGCGTAGGCGCCGGATCGCGAAGGCGTGCGACATGCTTGCCTCTGGAAAGCGACGATTATGTTGTTTTCCGGGTATAAAGTGGCTTATGAAAAAGAACGCAAAATTATGTGGCATGTGGCTATAGGGCACTGGACGATTGAGGTGGCTAAACGGCCAACACATACTTTGCGAGTGGGCTGATGCGAGAGAGCGTTTCAGGCGCCATTCGCGCAGGCAGGTTTTCCCCTGACTCTGCGTCTCGACGGATATACGCACCCTGTATGGAGCGTCGAGGCTCGTCAGAGCGATTCACTGTGTGTCCATGCCAAACGGAGCCGTTGAAAAGCATCATGGAACCCGCCCGCCCGCAAGCCAGAACCTGCCCTGGATAGTCTGCCTTCCGGTCTCCAAGAAGGGCCGGTGGAACGTCTGACCACAGGTGTGAGCCCGGCACAAATCGAGTCGCACCGTTGTCGCTTCGGAACTCATCGATCATGAATATGAAACCGACCATGGTCCAACCGCGACGGTCGCGCTCGTAATCGACATGGAGATCCTGGGCCGGCAATCCTGGCTGCAATGTCCGAGCATGCATGGTGCTGAGCCTGAACGGTTTCTCGATGATGTAACAACAAGCCTTGAGAACTGGCGGATGTAGGTACAACCTGTCGAACTCTGGGCCGCGATTGACAAAATCTCTGACTCGAGTGGTCGAACTCCCTACCTTGACGTCATCGGAAATGGCGTTATTTACGGCTGTGTCATAAGTAGCTGCCAACTGGGCGAGCTCAACTACTGGCACTGGGCCCGGAATGATGGTAAAGCCAACCTCGTCTAATTCCTGACGATTACTGGCAGACAGATCAAAGCCATTCATCTGGCTCAAGAAGTCCTGCATTAGCAATGTCCTCCTCGCCGTGGCGCGCATCTCACCGAGAATAGCGTGCCCTTTGAAGCGCTGGCCTTGTGAGGTGTTACTGCAAATCTCCGGTAGTACAAATACGAAGGAATTAAGAGGAATTAATACGCTGAGCGATCTCGCGATGCCACTTTGACCCGTCTTATCGGAGTACAATCTGCTCCGCCCGTCTGAAGTGCGAACCCGATCAGTTCGGGACCGATTCGGGTTGGGCGGCTGGGGCACCGACCGAAGATAAGCGGGCCGGCTGGGGACGATAGCCGTTGCGCGTGCGGATGTGATACTTCTTTAGGCGCTCGCCAGAAAGTTTCACGGTGATGGCGCGCCAGCCACGATTGGGATTCGACGCCGGGTAGTAGCTGAGCAAATAGAGATGTGCCAAATCATTCCGGATCGAAGCAAACGCATTCTTTTCGTCCCGCCAACTACCCGCAAAATAGGCTTTGCCGCCGGTGGCCGCGCTCATACGCTCAAACACGGCAGTGGAGACAGGCTCAAGCTTGGCCTCTGCGGTGCTTATCATGTAAACGGGGATGCCGACCGATTGCGCCAACTCGGCGACGTCTTCCGGAGGCACCATGCTGGCGTCATCGGGGCCGTTGGAAAAGACCACAACGACCTTTCTGCCCGGATAGCGCGCGGCATCCTTGACCGTCAATAACAGGCAGTTATAAAGCGCGGCGTCGTCTCCGGCGACGGTGGTGCGCACCACGCGCACAACGCTGGCGCGATCGGCGGTCAAAGGCGCGGCGCGGGAAAGGTTGCGACTGTACGAATAGAAAGCGACCTTGTCCACGGTCTCGAGAGAACGAATGAAATCGGAAATTGCATCCTGCGCGAAGACAAAACCTCGGTACATATAGTTGCTCGTATCGAACAGAATGAAAACATCAGCTCCGGCGAGAGCTGCATTGAGGCTTTGGGGTAGATCGACCGCTGGACCGCGTCCTTGAGCCGCCGAAGCGTCTGCCACGTCCACGTCGGCCCCTTCCTCCATTTCGACCAAGGTGCGGGTGGGTCCGTTGCCTTCTTCAAAATTGGCAATTTTTTCCGAGATGCGGTCTTCTGTGATGATGAAATCCGAGGGGCGAAGATTCGTAACGTAATTGCCTTTGCTGTCGGTTACGGCGACATTTAGCTGGACGAGGTCGACCACCACCCGCAAACGACTTCCGCTTTGGCCTTGCTGCGCGGTCATGGGAGTCCCGGAACCTGAGAATAGAGAGAGGAGAAGTGCGAGAAAGAATACCGAGTGTTGTTTTTGCATGATTCTGAATCCCATTTTGACCTGTTGTCCGTGCCACCCTTGGTTGAGCGCTGGCCAAATCCATCCGCCCAAGCGGGGCGATCTACCGCTCCGAGGTTGGGGTAGCGCTGGCCAATGGCGGCATCTTGGCATTGCGAAACTCGTCTCCGGTTTCTCTCGCGGCGCGCAGGAGCGCTGGCCAATCCTCCATCTCGGTGGCGAAAATCTTCTCGACCATACGGCGGGTCAGCTCGGGAACGAGGCGATTCAGCATTACTGGCGCGTAGCCCTGTTCATCGGCGAGGCGAGCCCAGTACAAGTTGTTGGAATCCCAAGACTCGGCCAGCAGACGGTTGTTGTAACCCGTGAACGCCGGAAACGGCGGCAGATTCAAGAGATCACGGCCGTAACTCCCCTCTAAGGTCGGGTGAGGCACTCCGAAGTCGCGGGAAAGCCGCTCTAAATTGCCATCGGTCGGGTGGTGCTGACAAAGACTCTCGAGCTCCTTGCTTGCTGAACCAAAAGAGTCGCTTTGGTGAGGAAATCTTCGTCGATACTCGCCCGTCAGGTAAAAGGTGTCCGCGGGCGTCAGCTGCGGAAGTGCATCCGCAATATTTCCTTCACGAAGCGAATGCTCAAGGTGTTCCGACGTTTGCGGAGATATGCGGTCATTGAGAATGCTCATGACCTTGTTCCGCAGCTCTTCGTCCTGTCCCGAGGCAGTCAAAAGCTCTTCTCCTACTCGCTGGTAAAGAGTTACAGCGTGAAGTTCGTTGGAGCTGACATTCCACCATCGCGGCACGATTGCGTCGGTCAAGAGGCCGGGCACGACTTCCCGCCAGATGAGGGCCTGCACGTTTTCCGGGGCGATGAAGTCCTGTTCCGCACTGGCAAGAACGTACGGTAAGTCCGCCAGCGACCCGACAAGGTGCGCGCCGCCGCCTGCCGGGGATCCGACCCCGAACAACAACGGTGCTTGCCAGACGTGGTGTTCCATGCCAATGAGGGTGTCTCCAGCAAAGTCATGCGAACGAACGAAAAGAGGGTTGTGGTGAAGAATCTGAGCGCCCGGAGGCTCGTAGTACGCATAGTTGAGACCTACCAAGGTGTCGCGAAGAAAGGGAGCGAGCTGGCCGCGCGCCTCCGCCAGCTGCGCGGGAGATGCGGGCGACTTAATGACATTGGCCAGATCCGTGTGCATCTCCAATTCTGTATGACGGTTATTGTATATACCTACCGCCCACTCATCTCGTTCAGTGGCATGGAAAATGGGCTGCGGCATCTCAAATTCCCGGAGCTCCCTAGCCAGAGGAAGCAAAGTATTGGCCGCGTCTTTCACATGAGCGACGTCACGAAGTGCGTCGCCGAGGGCCAATAACGCGTCGAGGGAAACCAACCGTTGGTCATCCAAGACCGAGTGAATCTTGCCGGCCAGCAGCTGGTGTATGCGCTGGCCTTCTGGAGTCATTTGAGGAGGGCCCGTAAGCAAACCGACCAATTCGTCCTGTGAGACGTTCGGCTTGCCGGCCGCAACTTGCAGCAGCTCTCTCAGCGAGCTTCGACCGGCATCGAACGACTGCGTAGCCGAAGTTATTGCGCCGAAAGGCTTAATGATAGCCCGCCAGGAATCGTTCAGCTCGGCGCTGGGGATTTGACCCTGACGCGCCAAAATTTGCCAAAGTCCCACGGTGGCCTGGAAGGTTCCAAGGGCGTTGCCCCGCAGACTGTTGTTGGAGATTTTCTCGAGACTTAGAGCAGTGGAGAGAAAACTTGTGATGGAGGCGTCGCTCAAGTCTGGAAATTCGGAAAAAATCAAATACTGGTCGCTGAAGTCGGGGAACTTGCCAGCCAGCAAGGCGACTGTTTCCGGACTGAGACGGTGTCCCTGAGGCCGCCGCGCGTCAATCTCGCTTAGAAGCAAGTACGCTTGCAAAGGCCCGCCATCGATTTGCACTCGAGAAATTCCGAACATGGTTTCCAATAATTGGCCAGGGGTGTCCAGGTGGGCGGAACGTTTGCCCCATTCGCGGAACATCTTCTGGCGGAGAATCTTTCTCCAAGTCTCGAGATTCCCAGGAACGTGGGGATCGCCATTGGGCTCCCAGCGGACACGAGTCACCAGAAGCAGCAGGCCGGAGTCTGGGCGAAACACACCGGATGCGGCGCTCGGGGTAGTGTCTTTTCCGCGAAGCGCTTCGTAGTAGCGATGCAACTGGGGGGCTTCGGTGTAGTGCGTTTGCAGAAGCTGATTGACCCGGGACAAGGAGTCAAAGTAAGCGGCCAGCCAGCCATCGTCCTTAGCGAGCAAGCGAGGGACGAACTCCGCAGGAACGTCAGGGGCCGCGCCCACGAGAACTTTCCAACCCTCCTCCGCGGCCGGTCCTCCAGGCACAAGCACGCGCCCGGATCGAATGCGGATATGAGTCCCGTAAAAATCCAGGGTCGCAGCGAAGGGAATAATTCTCTTTAAGGCTTGCGTTTGCCTCAAAGCAACTTGAGTTTCCGAATCCATTCGCGCCAGGGCATAGTAAAAGCGGGCCAACGCAGGGTCGTGCAGGAGCGCGTCGAGTAGATCCCAGTCCTTGGAGATTCCTTTCCTCGACCAATCGCTATCGGCCAGCAAGGCGGGGACGTGGGTGTTGGCGAAGGGGTAGGTGAAAGTGTGTGCGTCACGCAGACTCTGCTCAAGCTGGGGAAGCGGGAAGCCGGAGTCGACGGTTAGGAACGCTCTTTGCGGGTCGTCCGTCTGCAGGAATACGTTCTGTTGCCCGCAATCTGGGCGAATGCGGTAACCCAAAACCCTCAGCAGGGGCCCGGCTTCTCCGCAATTAGAAACACGAATGACGCCCTCAGGGCCGGCCAGAGCCGACAATTCTCGAGCTTGTTGCACGTAGCGGATCAACAGCAGCAAGAATTCAGTGGGAATACGTTTGGGTTGCCGACCTTCGTAACCCAGCTGGAAGACATTGCGAGCCAGTAAGGGAGCGACTTCCTCCGGCGAAACCTTCTGGCTGATGGCCGCCATACGGAGAAAAGAGCGCAACGGACCAGGAATCGAGAGAGTCCCCGACTCCGGAGGCTGCGCGGACACCTTTTGGGATGAGCCGGACAAATCGCCGCTCCGAGCAGAGGGAGCAAAATAAGACCAAGTGGAAAAAAACACGGCCGCAAGGGCGCGGACGAAAAAGGGAGGCTTCATGGCAGGAGCCCTAACCGAACCTTAGAAAAGTTCGACGAATTGGCGACGTCGGGAACCAAAAGGTGCGCAACCGCAACAAAGAGCGCAACCGATCATAGCTCGCGAAACGTCCAAGGTCCGCCACAGAAGATAAATCATTCTTCTGCGTAATCCAAGGTTTTTTATGGCCTCCCGAATAGCAGGTACATCAGGCCAGAGGTGCTGAGCATTAGTACTCCGAGGCGAAGAACTAAGGCCGAGTATTCCGCACTGTCCGGCGAAAGATCGCGGAGCGTCCGGGGAGTCCACATGCGCGCCGGCGGGGATTCTTGCGTACATCTTTGTCCCGATTGAGGGCAATTACTTCGCGGTTGCTGAAAATCGCCAGGAAGGGGAGACATATTGTGCAATTCCTTTTCGGCAAGCTAGGGTGCGGTAAGAATGGACGAAAGGCGGTGGAAACAATTTTTTCGGCGCGCAATTGCCTGATGCCTGATATAGCGGTAACCGCACAACTGAAATCGACCCAAAACCACATGCCCGCGCGACTCGCCAGAAACTTGGCTCATAACTCCTGTCGAATCAACAAACCAGTCTCGCCAAGTTTCTGGCACTAGCGATGCGTCGAAAACGCAATCGGGGCCTAGCAGATCACTGCGCCAATGGCTTTTGCTATAGTTAGCCAATGGCTCCGAATTTCAAGCTATGACAAAGCGGGTGGAGGCTTGCTGTACCTCGCCAGCAGCGATCTGCTACTGGTTCATAGTCTCGCTGATTACGTGGGGAGTGCTGAGCCTAATAGGAATCTATTGGCATCCTCTCCATGCGCCGTCAGCGGCGGCGTGCTCTTTCGCGATGGCCATCGGCTGCCTCGCCAACTGGCTTAAAAATCGCTCTTTTCACTGCGCAATCACTGGCCCACTATTTCTGATTGCTGGCCTCGCTTTTCTGCTCGCAGGAGTGCGAGTGATCCACGTAAACGCGGGTTTGGTTTGGCGATTCGTTCTCATCGGAATCGCCATAGCATTTCTCCTGGAATGGCGGTACGCGAAACGTTCTGCGTCTTAGCTTTGAGGATGCAAATCCAAACGTCAGATCACAATCCGAATAATCATCCACTTACCGTCAGAGGCTCCTGAGCCTCCTCCTCTAGGCTGCCTTGCAACTAATGAAGGTTCGAGTACTCAGACTGGTCAGGGATCAAGACGGAGATGTCGGGGTCGACGTGCATCGCATGGGCGTGGCCAAGTTCGAGCTGCGCCAGGACCGTACGGGTCGTCGCCGCGGCGAATTCAGCCTAAGTGAAGAAAACGCCGTTTTGCTCACGTCCGAGCACGGAAACCAAGTTCCGCGTAGGGTCGGGTGTCTCCGACTCGAAGTGGAAGCCGGGCTCGTCGGCCGACCACTTGATTGTGGCTCCCGTGCTGAGGAACGAACCCTTGAAGCTCTGCGCGCTGTTGTGAATTTCCGCCGTCGAGACGACGCCGTTCCATTCCACATCGAACGAAACGGTGGCGCGGATGGGGGCGACAGGCGCAATTGCCGGATACGTGAAGCCCAAGCCGCCCGGAAGACCGAGCCCTTGCGTCAGCGAGTTGGCCAGGTCATGGTCATCGAAGACCTCCAGGTCCTTCACGCACAGGCGGGCTCGCCCCTTGTCGAAGTCCACCTCGACAGCGTCGTGTTCCACTTGAACCATCCAGAACACGTCGTTCGAGTCAATGTGCACGTTGAAGTCATGAACTTGTTGAGGTAGGTTGGCCGATCCAGCCGGACCGGTGTATAGGTCAAGTCAAACGAAGGCGAATGTACCCCTATGGGGTTGACCGTCAGTACC
>DATDHE010000401.1:0-15301 GCA_036521695.1 Candidatus Acidiferrum sp.
AAGGATTTGACGGGTAACTTCACCGGCATGATCGCTGCGGTCGTCTCGCTCGAACCGATTTCGCATCGTTTGAGAGATGCCAGCGTGCGAGGCCGCACGGTATTCGTCGTGGACCATTCCGGGCACATCGTCGCGCATCCCGACTCCAAAAATTTCGTGCCCGGGGCCGAAGCCAGCGGAAAGCTTGTCGAGCAGATTCGCGCTCTGCCCCAGGAACTCCGCAACACGGAGACCATTCGCTTCGTGGAGGGCGGGCCGAAGCATCCGGTCGAAATGATTGGTACGTATAGCACATTCCCCGAGGTCAATTGGGCGGTGGTCGCCGAACGCAGCCTGGATCAGGCCCGTGCCGACGCGGGCGTGACGGAACTAAACCGCCAGGCTCTCGCATTCGTCACCGTGGTCGTTCTCGTGGCTATCCTTTTCGGTTACTTTTTTGCTGTGGGCATCAGCGAGCCGATTCGCGGCCTCGCAGCTTCCACGCGCGCCATCAGCCGCGGCGAATTCCATCAACGCTCGACGGTGCGCGGGGCCTCGGAAATCAGCGAGCTGGCTGAAAACTTCAACAAGATGGCCAGCGATATCGAGGAGTACATCGAAAAACTGAAAGAAGCCGCGGAAGAAAACCGCGAGCTTTTTATCGGCTCGATTCGCATGCTTGCCGCGGCGATCGACGAAAAGGATCCTTACACGCGTGGTCACTCCGGGCGTGTTGCAAAGTATTCGGGGCTCATTGGGCGCGAACTCGGGCTATCGGCCGAAGAACTGGACAAGCTGCGCGTCGCCGCGCTGCTCCACGACGTCGGAAAAATCGGCGTCGAAGACCGCGTCTTGAAAAAGCCCGGCGCGTTAACGCCCGAAGAATTCGACTTGATGAAGCAGCACACTGTGAAAGGCGCAAACATCATGCGCCCGGTTTCGCAATTGAAAGAGATGCTGCCCGGCATCGAGCTCCACCATGAACATATTGATGGCCGCGGTTATCCGTACGGTTTGCAAGGCCAGCAAATTCCGTTGATGGCGCGCATCATAGGCGTGGCGGACACCCTTGACGCCATGACCACCAATCGCCCGTATCAGTCGGCCATGGACATCGAGTTCGCGCTAAACCGCATCAAGTCTCTCACGGGCTCGAAGTTTGACGCCGTCGTCGTCAACGCCCTCGAATCCGCCATCAATGCTGGAAAGCTCCGCCTCAGCGCCGTCGAAGTCACCGTCTAAATCTGCTCGATATCTCGCGGTCTACACTGATTAACCTGCTCACGTGCACGTGGGGCTCGCATCGAGCGCTTCTGTTACAATTTTAGATTGCGCTTGCTGCAAAGCGCTCAACCGCATGATTTCGCTCTTTGGAAAACCGGAAAAAGTCGAGCCGTCGCTGCTCGAACGACTGAAAGCCTCGGTCAGTAAAACCAAAGCGGCGCTGTCCGAGTCGGTGGAAAACATCTTTCTCGGCGAGCGCAAGATCGACCCGGCGCTGCTGAAAAAGCTAGAAACCGCGCTGCTTTCCGCCGATCTTGGCGTGAAGCCGACACGGGAAATTCTGGATGCCGTGCGCGAAAAACTGGATCGCAACGCGCTTTCCGATGCCAGCCAGCTCAAGCGCGAGATCAAGTCTCATATCATTCGCATTCTGACCATGAGCGAAGGCAAACCCGGCGACATCGCTATCGGCGCCATAGGAGCCGCGCCGGCCAAAAATCTGAAGAGTTCGCCCAACGGCAGCGGTCCGCGCGTCATCTTCATCGTCGGTGTGAACGGCGCAGGAAAAACCACCAGCATCGGCAAGCTCGCAAATCGCTTGCGCCGGGAAGGCCTCAGCGTCGTGCTCTGCGCCGCCGATACGTTCCGCGCCGCCGCCGTCGAGCAACTTGAAATCTGGGCGCAGCGCAACGGCATTGACGTGATCAAGCAGAAATCTGGCGCCGATCCAGCCGCCGTTGTTTTCGATGCGGTCACGGCCGCCAAGGCGCGCGGCGCGGACGCGGTGATTGTGGACACTGCGGGCCGCCTTCACACCAAATCCAATCTCATGGCCGAGCTGGAAAAAATGAAGCGCACCGCCGCCAAAGTTATTCCCGGGGCGCCACACGATGTGCTGCTTGTGCTCGACGCCACGACTGGCCAGAACGGCCTCGCTCAGGCGCGGGAGTTTACGTCGACCGTAACCGTCACTGGCATCATTCTCACCAAGCTCGACGGCACGGCCAAAGGTGGCATCGTGGTTGCCATCGCGCGCGAACTCGGATTGCCGATCCGTTTTGTCGGCACCGGCGAGCAGATCAACGACATGGTGCCCTTCGACGCGGAAACTTACGCGAACTCTCTTTTCGATTAAACCTTCAACTAATTCATGGACGCTCACGCCACTCGATTCGTAGAACACGCGCTGGAGTTGGCGCGCAAAGGCACTGGCCTCGCGAGCCCCAATCCCATGGTCGGCTGCATTCTCGTTCGCGACGGCCAAATTGTTGGCGAAGGATTTCACCTATATGAAAAGCAGGACCACGCTGAAATTGTCGCGCTGAAATCCGCCGGCGAAAAAGCACGCGGCGCCACGATGTACGTTACGCTGGAGCCGTGCAGTCACACGGGCCGCACCGGCCCGTGCACGGAAGCGATTATCGCTGCGGGGGTTCCGCGCGTCGTTGCGGCCATGGAAGATCCCAATCCCGTCAACTCAGGCCGAGGGTTCGATCGGCTGCGCGCTGCCGGCATCGATGTTTTTACTGGAGCGGGGGAAGAAGAAGCTCGTAACCTGAACGAAGCATTCGCTTGCTGGATTCGCACAAAAAAACCGTTTGTCACGCTGAAGTCCGCGCTGACGCTCGACGGCCAGCTCGCTCTTCCCCTGGAGCGGAGCAAACTGGCCAAGAGAAGCAGCAAACAGAAACGGGCGAATTGGATTAGCTCAGAAGAATCTCGCGCAGAGGTTCACCGGATGCGCCACGCCGCTGATGCAGTGCTCACCGGAATCGGCACGGTCAAGATCGATGACCCGCTTCTCACGGATCGCAGCGGGCTTCCGCGACGCAGACCTCTTTTGCGCGTCATCCTCGATTGGGGGCTGACGATCTCGCCACACTCGCGCATCGTGCAGTCCGCGCAGAACGATGTTCTGATTCTTACGCAACAGCACCCACATACTCGGAGAGTTCACGCACTGGAGCGCGCGGGCGTCGAAGTCGTCCGCGCGGTTTCACGCAACGGACAGATCAATCTGCAAGCCATTCTCGCGGAGCTTGGGCGTCGCGAAATACTCAGCGTCCTTCTCGAAGCCGGCCCGACGCTCAACGGCACCGCACTAGCTGCGAGGATTGTCCACAAACTTTTTCTTTTCTATGCGCCCAAAATTTCAGCCGAAACGCGCGTGCCCTTCGCTATCGCGCCCAATCTGAAGCTCCGGCCATTGCAAAAGCTTCGCCTCCAATCGTTCGGTCCCGATATTGTTATTGAGGCTTATCTGCAAGGCGTCTACCGCTAGCTTTGGAGTGCGGCAGCCCTGCTGCCGCTTTTGCGTCGCCACTTCAGCGTGGACCGCGAAGGCGGGAGCCTGGCTCCCGCCTTCCACAGCGCTGTGTCACTCACTGACACACAGCACGGCTGCGCCTTCAATAGCGTCATTTTTTAGAGCATTCAACGCCCGGTTGGCCTCGCTTAGCGGATAAACCTGCGTGTGCATGCGGACCGGAATCTCCGCTGCGACGCGAAGAAAATCCTCGCCGTCCTGCCGCGTGTTATTCGCCACGCTGCGAATCATTCGCTCCTGATACAGCAAGTCGTAACTAAACGACGGAATGGGGCTCATATGAATCCCGCCCAGGACGAGTACGCCACCTTTGCGCAGCGCCGCAAGCGCGGCGGGAACAATTTCTCCCGCTGGCGCAAAGACAATCGCAGCGTCAAGCTTTTCCGGCGGCGCATCCAAGGTTCCGCCCGCCCACGCCGCACCCAGCTCTAGCGCCAGTTTCTGGTGACGCGCATCCCGCGTCGATGCATACACAGTGACGTTCCAATGCCGCGCCACCTGAATCGCCACGTGTGCCGCCGCGCCAAAGCCATAAAATCCCAGCCGGCCGCCGGGCTTGATCCCCGAAAGCCGCAGCGAACGGAATCCGATGATTCCCGCGCAGAGCAACGGCGCGGCCTGCCCATCGGAGAATCCTTCGGGAATCGCGTAAACAAAATCCTCGGGCGCGACGATATATTCGGCGTAGCCACCGTCGACGCTGTAGCCCGTGAAAGTCGGGTTGTCACAGAGATTTTCCTCGCCCATGCGGCAGTATTCGCACACGCCATCGGTGTGGTGCAGCCAGGCAATGCCAACGCGCACTCCGATCGCATAACGGCGCGATCCTTCTCCCCGTTTCTCGACGACACCCACCACTTGGTGCCCCGGAATGACCGGCGATTTTCGCGGCGGCAATTCGCCTTCGATCACGTGCAAATCCGTCCGGCAAACTCCGCAGGCGTGCACGCGCACCAGCACTTCGCCCTTGTCGGGAATTGGCACAGGCGCGTCCGTGAATTGCAGCGGATTCGTTTCGATCCGTGCAGGAGAGTTGAGCAAACAGGCTTTCATGGTGCGCCTCGATAATTCCGTGATGCGGCAAGCTCTAGTCTAGTGCTATCTGCCTCTGCCATGAAATGCTGTACACTCAAAACGGAAAAGCCCGCTGGCAAAGAGGATGAGGAAACTGTGTTCACTGGGATTATCGAACATGTCGGGACAATCGAAGCCCTGGATCTGAAGTCTGGCGGCGGACGAACCACGATCCATGCGCCCATTCTTGCACCCTCGCTCGCTATCTCAAAAAGCGTCGCCGTGAACGGTTGCTGCCTCACGATCGTCGCACTTGGCAAGAAACAGTTCTCTGCCGACCTTTCCGACGAAACCATCCAAAAAACCTCGTTCGGCGCAAAAAACGGCGGTCTGAAAAAAGGCTCGCGCGTTAATCTGGAACAACCTTTGACCGCCGGCGCAGAACTTGGCGGCCACTTCGTTCAAGGCCATGTAGACGGCACGGGTCGCGTAACGCGTCTCGACCCGGAAGGTCCAGGAAGCAGCAATTGGTGTTTGGGCGTGGAAGTCCCCGAGGATTTTGCTCGCTATATCGTTCCGAAAGGCTCCATCACTATAGACGGCATCAGCTTAACGGTCGCTCGCTGGCATAATTTTGTGACGTCCCTCAAGCAAGTGAGAACGGTGGAAGTCGCCGTAATTCCATACACGTATGAGCACACCAATCTTCGGGACCGCAAACCGGGCGATGCGGTCAACCTCGAAGGAGATGTTTTGGGAAAATACGTTGAACGCTATCTTGAAGCGCGCAACAAAACTTCTTCCAGGCAAAATACCCAACTCACTCTCGACAAGCTTGTCACCCAAGGCTTCTGAGGAAAGTTCGTGCCATCTCTTTCCGGAATAATCGAAACGTGCCTCTACGTCGTGGACATCGGCCGAGCGTCCACGTTTTACGAAGGAGTTCTTGGCCTGCGCCGCATCGCGGGCGATGACAGACTAATCGCCTACAGCGTAGCGGAAAAAGACGTTTTGCTGCTGTTCAAGCGCGGCTCCACAACCCAGCCTCTCGACTTTCCCGGTGGAACGATTCCGCCCCATGATGGAAGCGGCCAAAACCATTTAGCGTTTTCTATTTCTGTGGAGCAAATTCCAGCATGGGAAAAACAACTCGGTGAGCATCGAGTCACGATCGAGAGTCGCGTTTATTGGCCCCTAGGCGGCACCAGTATTTACTTCCGAGATCCCGATGATAATCTGCTGGAACTGGCCGCGCCTAGAATCTGGCCCATCTATTGAAATCCGTTTCCGCTCTCTATTCCAATATCAACTGCCAATCACGGCTTCGCGCGCCTTGGCACGTGCACCGCGCCAATAAAGTGCGAGCCCAATCACAATCGTTGCAACAGTCCCGCCCACCAATTTCATCTCAAACCCAAGCTTGTTCGCGGAATCGCCTGGTGGAACCAGCGAAACGAAAATGCCGATCAACACAATGAGAAAACCAGTGCCAGAAACAGCCCACACGCCAGCTTTGCCGCCCGGAATCAGAATTGCCTCCCGATTTTCCGTCCGGTCCTTCCGCGAATAGAGCCGGATCGCCGCCGCGAACATGTAAAGAAATGGAATGAAATAAAGAATGATCGTCGCGTCGACGAGAAACTGGTAAGCGCCTCGCGTCGTCTCGTTAATCTGGCTAACTAAGAGAATCGCGCACGACACGACCGCTTGGACGAGAATCGAAACGTAGGGAGTCTTCCATCGGGGATGGATTCTCCCGAACGCCTGCGGCAGATAGCGGTCGATTCCCACGACGAAGGGAACGCGCGCGATTCCCGCAACCGTGCTGCCAACGCCGCCAGCATTTCCGACAGTCACGACGATCGCCGCGACAATTCCAAGAAACCCAATGCGCAATGCGATCGATCCCACCGTAATGGCGTGGAATACGCCGCTGGTCGCCGAAACTTCTCCTGCGGGCACCAGCACCAGGACGCCCATCGTCGCCAGGATGTACATCGCGGCAATCAGCACGGCGGCGGCGTACAACGCGCGGGGCAAGGTGCGGCGCGGGTTGCGCACTTCCTGGCTCATTGCGGACACCAACTCAAGCCCGCTGAACGCAAACGCAATCTGCGACCAGAAATTTACAGTGTCCCAGTTCCACGTCGGCAGAATATTCTGGCGCGTGAAATGCGTCACTACCCCGTGCTTCATCGCGACAATTGCAGCCACCACGACTACCACCATCAGAGGCAAATACGTCGCCACACCGCCCGCATTCTGCAGCCATTTGCCGATGTTCAACCCGATAATGTTCAAGCCAACGGCCACGACGAGCATTCCCACAGAAACCCACAGCAAAAATCCGCGATCCTGCGAGAGTGTCGCGCCGTTCTCACCGACGATGTAGGCGCTCATCGCCGCGCTGGCGAGCAAAAGTCCCGGAAAATAGAAAACGGTATAAGTCCAGTAATTCCATCCGGCGACGAAGCCGTGAAAATCTCCGAAGGCTTCCTTTGTCCAGACATACAAACCGCCCTCTTCCGGAAAACGCGACGAAAGTTCGTTGATCACCAGAGCGGACGGAACAAAGAAAAAGACCGCTGCAATCACCCACAAGCTGACCGAAGATGTTCCGTTATGCGCGGCCGCAGCAACCCATCGCGGGCCGAGAACCGTCGCGATATTGAAAAGCAACACGTCCCAAAAACCCATCGCCTTGGGTAATTGCTTGATTGGATCGACGGAGCCACCCGCGGGCTGGCTCACAGAGTCACGTCCAGCGCGGGAATCAATGCATCCTGCATACGGAAGTTGTGGAGAAACGGATCTTTCGAATTCTCAAAATCGTCCCAAGGGCCGAAAAACCCGACGCGGCCGTCCTGCAAAAACACCACAGTATCGGCGAGTTTCTTAGCGAGGTGCGTATCGTGCGTCACCACGATCGATGTACGGTGAAACGCGTCTTTCAGTCGCAGGATCAGGTCGCCCATGTGCCCCGCCATAATGGGGTCGACCATGGTGGTCGGCTCGTCAAACAATATGGCGTCGGGATTTTGCGCGAACGCACGCGCCATCGCCACCGCGCGCTTCATCCCTGTCGATAATTCGCTCGGCAGTTTATCGAGGACCTCTTCGACTTCAAGCATCTTCGCTAATTTAGCCACGTACGCGTCGATATCTTCGTTTTCCAGCCCTGGCTGCTTTTCCAACGGAAACGCAATGTTTTCGGCGACCGTCAGCGAATCGAACAGCGCGCCCGACTGAAACACCATCGTCACTCTGCGCCGCACTTCTTCAAATTGCTGCTCGCTGAAATCCGTGACGTCGACCCCGTCCACAAAGATGCGCCCAGAATCCGCCTTCATAAATCCCATAATGTGCTTGAGCGAAACAGACTTTCCCACGCCGCTGCGCCCCATGATCACGCACGTCTCGGCACGCTTCACGCTGAAGCTGACATCTTTCAGCACGGCGTTATCGTCAAAAGACTTGCAAACATGGCGAAACTCAAAAAAGTTTTCCACTTTCGGTTCAACACCGCTGCCCTCAGCACCGGCGCTCATCGAGCTGGACGGCCCCCGCGCCCCGCCCGTCTCCATCGCTTCCACACCGCGACTTATATCGTTTGCGTCAGCCATCGTTCGCGTCCGCTATCCCCTGCGTGCACCAACGCTGCGTGGGTTGTCGGGTGCGCCTTCTAACTTCGTTCCGCTTCCACGATCCGTTGGGCGTCAGCGTAATCCGCCGCCGTATTCATATTCCAGAAAAGCCGCCCTGCGCTATCAAATCGTTTCCAGTCCCGCCCGTCAAGAACTTCCGCGCGCAGTAGTTGGATGCCTTGTGTCACTTTGCGAACGCCTCGCTCGAATGCGGCTCGAAGCGTCTCCACCGTGTCGGTTCGCCAGCACGCGCAAAGCGGCTCCGGTCCATGTTCGGAATGCGCCAGAACCACTTGAGCATCACTTTTAACCGCACGATTCGCGAGAAACTTCATCCAGTGCGTGGTCAAAAACGGCATGTCGCAGCTCACGATGACGTTCCATTTGCAAGCAGTGTCACGCTCCTGGGTGTGCAGCAATGCCGTGACTATTCCCCCGAGCGGCCCTTCGCCCGGCCAGCAGTCCTCCACAATTTCTGTTTCGAAATCCGTATATTTTCCAGCCGCGGAAACGATCTTCGCATCTTTCGTGAAGCTCCGCAGCAATTCGATCATTCGCGCCAGCATCGGCTTTCCAGCAAATTCAACAAGCGCCTTGTCTCGCCCAAATCGCGTGCTCCCTCCTCCCGCCAAAATGTATGCACCCAATCTCTGCTCGCTGGTCTCCGCGCTCATTTCCTAAATCTCGGCTCCCTTTCTCTTCTCTGCGTCCTCTGTGAACTCTGCGAATTCTGTCTAAATTCTCTATCCTTCCTCCAACGGTTCGCGCCCCGGCCGTCGAATCCCCAACTCGCGCAATTTCTCCTGCAAACTCTGCCGGTGCAACCCGATTGTCGCCGCGGTCCGCGAAACATTCCAACGATGATCCGCCAACTGCTTCGTCAGATACGCCACTTCGAATTTTCGCTTAGCCTCACGAAAATCTTTCTCACCAAATCCATTCTCGTTCGCTCCATCGGAATTTCTGTGCGGCGCAGCCTCCCCGCCCAACACTTCCTGCGACAAGTCCGCCACGCCAATTTCTTCCCCACAGGACAAAACGAGGCTCCGTTCCAAAGCATTTTTCAATTCGCGAACATTCCCCGGCCAGTCATACCGCTCGATCGCAGCCATCGCTTCCCGCGTGAGCCGCGCCGTGCGTCCAAGTCGCGTGCCGTGCATTTGCAGAAATGCCTCGGCAAGCACCGGAATATCCGACTTATGCCCGCGCAAAGGCGGCAACTCGATTGTCACCACACGCAAGCGGTAAAACAAATCCTCGCGAAACTTGCCCATCCGGATCTCCGTCCCCAAATTCCGGTGCGTAGCACTAATGATTCGTACATCCACCGGAATCGGCTGCGTCCCACCCAACCGCTCAATCGTGCGATTCTCCAGAGCGCGCAACACTTTCGCCTGCGTCACCGCATTCATGTCCCCAATCTCGTCCAAGAACAAAGTCCCCCCCGACGCCAATTCAAACTTCCCCTTTTTCTGTTGCGCCGCACCGGTAAACGCCCCGCGCTCATACCCAAACAATTCCGATTCAATCAAAGTCTCCGGCAACGCCGCGCAATTCACAGCTACATACGCCTTCCCCGCTCGGGGCGACCTCGCGTGAATCTCCTGGGCCATCAAGTCTTTTCCCGTCCCACTCTCACCGAGAATCAACACTGTTGAGTCCGCCGGCGCTACACGATCCGCCATTTCGAACGCTCGCCGCATTTCCGCCGTGCGCCCCATCATCTGGCCAAACTGCCCCTCCGTCGCCAGTCGACTACGCAAGGAGTCATTTTCTCTTTCAAGCGTCGCTAGTTTCAAAAGATTCGACACGCGCTGCCGCAATTCTTCCAATTCGAATCCCTTCACCAGATAATCCGCCGCGCCAAGTTGCAGCGCCTCTACCGCCGTCTTCGCGGTATCCAGTGCAGAAACCATTAAAACAGGCAACTCGCTTCCCTGCTCGCGCATCCAGCGTAAGAATTCCAGCCCGCTCTGCCCCGGCAACACTACATCCAGCAGCACCAGGTCCGGCGCCGCTGTACTCAACGCCACGCGCGCCGCCTCCGCCGAATCCGCCTCCGCTACCCTGTACTTCGCCTCCAGCGCTCGCCGCAATCCGTACCGCGCCGCCGGCTCATCATCGACAATCAGTATTGTCTTCATATTTTTTTCCTGTTTCTTTACGTCGTTCCTTCCTTACTTCTTTTCTTCTTTCATTGGCATATTCACAGTGAATCGCGTCCCGTGCCCATCGCGGACTGGGCTCTCCCAATCCAGCTTTCCGCCAAACTCCGCGACTCGCCTCGCCACAATCGCCAAGCCGAGCCCAGTGCCTTGCGTCTTAGTTGTAAAAAATGGTTGCAAGATTTTCTCCTGCAAGCCCTCCTGTACGCCCGGCCCATCGTCTTCCACAGCAAACAAGAATCCACCACCGTTTGCCGAACCGCTTACATTTACGCGCCCGCCGCGCGCGGTCGCTTCCAGCGCATTCACCACAAGGTTCGACAGAATCTCGCTCACCGCTTCGGCACTCGCCGCCAACAGTGTTCCGGCCGCCCCAACTTCGACCTCGAGATTCACGCCGCGACGCTCGGCCTCATGCCGCAAAACTCCGCTAACTTGTTCAGCTACAGCCCGAGCGTCGCAAATCGCCGTCAGGGCACCGCCGCGCACCGCCGGCCGGCTGAATTGCAACAGTTGATTCAGCTTCGACGACAATCGTCCAATCTCCTCCAGCACCATCTTCGTTTCGCCGCGTATCGCCTGAGGCAATTCCGGATTTTCCATTTGCACCTGCAAGATCGTCTTGATCGACCCCAGCGGATTCTTTAAATTGTGCGAAATGCTAGCCGCCATCTGCCCCAGCACCGCCAGCTTTTCCCGCTCCGCCAGTTCGCGCTCCAGTTGCAACTTCTCCTCGATCAACCGGCACAAATCCAGCGCCCCCGGCAACTGCTCGCACAAGAACTCCAGGGCAGCCCTCGTTTCCCCCGAGAGCCCCGCACCATGCGGCTTAACTCGCAAGACGCCGAAAGATCTAGCTCCCTGCTCAACCGGGAATGTCGTCTTGCCATCCTCATCGGAATGGGGGCTTGCATCTTGCGCCGCTGGTGCATTTGCCAACAGCAGCCGCGCCTCCGCAAGTTCGAATTCCTCTTGAATCTGTTTGCCCGCTCGCTCCGCCAATCTGACCAGATCCCCTTGCCGGGCGTCGGCTTGGATTTCTGCCGTCACTCGTTGCACGCGATCCATCTCCCTGTGAACAGTCTCTCGAAGATTCTTGCCAAGCACTCGCTGCAATGGTTCGATGAAAATCACAAGGAAGAACAGGAGAATGGACGCCGAAGCCTCCGGTGGGAGCGCGGGCTCAAGCCAGACGCTCACTCGCCGAACTAAACTCAGATACAATAGTGTTAAAAATGTTGCCGAAACCGCGTACACAAGGTTGGTCTGGCGTCCAATCTGCAAGAAGTTGTAGCGAAAGACTAAATAAATGAGAAGCCCGGACGGGAAAAGGGCGCACAGCGCAAGCGTAACGGTAATACCGGCTGCGAGAGACTCGGAAACCGTTCCGCCAAATCCATGAAGATAGAGCACTAGCACGGCGCCAACAACCAGGATCGCCGTGGTATACCCGTGAAACATTCTCTGGGGACCATCCGGAGCGCGGTTGGCGAAACGCAACTCCCACCAACTACTTGTCAGCATTGAAACCGCCAAGAATAAGCCATACGGCTTTCCTAGGTTTCCTCCTGGAACCAGAAAATTGAACGCAGCCGACTGCGTCAGCAATGGATAGAGGTGCAGACCGAAATAAAGAACTGGCGCATACATCGTGACGAGAAAGAGCCGCTTTGCAGTGGGACTCGTTAGCATGCCCCGCGTTTCGGCAAACTCGATGTGCAGATGTACTAGAAGGGGTGGCACAAAGCTTAGACCTGCTAGCAATAAAATCGCGGCAAAAGACCGCACTGCCTGGGGTTCAACCTGATAATAAATCTGCGCATTTAGTGCCAACAGCGAGCCGCTGTAAAAGAAAAACAGAGCAAGGCACAAGAAGAAAAATACCCGCTCGAAATTTCTCTGCCGACGGTAGCCGAGAATCACTACCATCCAGAAAAGTTCCAGGAGCGTGCCCGCAGTGAAGCCAATCAACCGGACATAGACAAATGACCCCATGCATGCTCGAATTGCCAAATTCTACTGCAGCAGCAAAAGCACGGCAATCACCAAGTGTCGTATTTTTCTTGCACCATATAAACTATTGTAAATAAATTACTTAGTCGCGAGAAAAATCCACAGCCGCCACACCCATCTGTCTGCTAAATGCTTGACATGTAATCCCTTTCTAGCTATATTAGCAGTCGACTGTGACGAGTGCTAATTCCCCTTCCGTGCTCCCAGTCTCTGTTCAAACCGCAATATCAACTATGGAGGTTCTTCCAAGATGGCAGTGAATCTGACCCCGCTCCACGACCGAGTGATCGTGAAGCGCATTGAAGAAAAAGAGTCCGTCAGGGGCGGCATCATCATCCCTGACTCCGCAAAAGAAAAGCCCATGGAGGGTGAAATCATCGCCGTTGGCGCTGGCAAGCGCGAAAAAGGCGAATTGATCCCTCTCGATGTGAAACCCGGCGACCGCGTTTTGTTCGGTAAGTACAGCGGTACCGAAATCAAGGTCGAGGACGAAGAGTACCTTATTCTTCGCGAAGAAGAGATCCTTGCCAAACTAAGCGGCGCAGCCAAAGCCGCGAAGAAGTAGTTCCGTTCCCAATTCGTAGGGGCACGGGCATGCCGTTCCCGTCGATGAAGCAAGCTCAAAATTCAGCATTTCGCAAAACGATAATCAGGAGGAAATACCAGTATGGCGAAGCAGATAGTAACAGGTGAGAATTCCCGCCAAGCGATTCTACGCGGCGTGAACGCTCTCGCCGACGCAGTAAAGATCACCCTCGGCCCCAAGGGCCGCAATGCGGTGATCGAAAAGAAGTTCGGCGCGCCGATCATCACCAAGGACGGCGTCACCGTGGCCAAGGAAATCGAGCTGCAGGATCCCCTTGAGAACATGGGGGCGCAGATGGTTCGTGAAGTTGCCTCGAAGACGTCCGACGTCGCCGGAGACGGCACCACCACCGCAACCGTGCTCGCGCAGGCGATCTTCCGCGAGGGCGTCAAGACTGTCGCCGCAGGCGCCAGCCCGACCGCTCTCAAGCGCGGCATCGAAAGAGCCGTCGAAGTGGCGGTCGAAGAAATCCGCAAGCTCCACAAGGACGTCAAGGGCGAAATGATCGCTCAGGTTGGGACCATTTCCGCCAACAACGACAAGCAAATCGGCGGCATCATCGCCGAGGCGATGAAGAAGGTCGGCAAGGATGGCGTCATCACCGTCGAAGAATCCAAGACGATGGAGACGACCCTCGAAGTGGTCGAAGGTATGCAGTTTGACCGCGGCTACCTCTCGCCCTACTTCATCACCGACCCCGAGCGCATGGAATGCGTCCTCGAGGACGTTCGCATCCTCATACACGAAAAGAAAATCTCCTCGATGAAGGACCTGCTCCCGTTGCTCGAGCAGACCGCCAAGATGGGCAAGCCCCTATTGATCATCGCTGAGGATATCGAAGGCGAAGCGCTGGCGACCTTGGTCGTCAACAAGCTGCGCGGCACGCTACAGTGCGCTGCCGTCAAGGCCCCCGGCTTTGGCGACCGCCGCAAGGCCATGCTCGAAGACATCGCCACCCTCACGGGCGGCAAGGCCATCACCGAAGACCTGGGCATCAAGCTCGAAAACGTGAAGCTCGAGGACCTCGGCCGCGCTAAGAAAGTCGTCATCGACAAGGACAACACGACGATCATCGAAGGTGCCGGCAAGTCCGCGGATATCGAAGGCCGTGTGAAGCAGATTCGTTCCCAGGTCGAAAACACCACCAGCGACTATGACAAGGAAAAGCTCCAGGAACGCCTTGCCAAGCTCGTCGGCGGCGTTGCCGTCATTAAAGTCGGCGCAGCGACCGAGACCGAACTGAAGGAAAAGAAGGCGCGTGTCGAAGACGCAATGCACGCCACCCGCGCGGCTGTCGAAGAAGGAATCGTTGCAGGCGGCGGTTCGGCCTTGCTCCGCTGCATCGCGGCCGTCGAGAAGCTCAAGCTGCACGATGACGAAGCCGTTGGCGCAGGCATCGTGAAGCGCGCTCTCGAGGAGCCTTCCCGCCAGATCGCACTCAACGCCGGTTTTGAAGGCGCTGTGGTAATCGGCAAGGTTCGCGACTCGAAGGACGAGAACTTCGGCTTCAACGCGGAGACCGGCGAGTACGGCGACATGGTCAAGATGGGCGTTATCGACCCAGCCAAGGTCACCCGCCTGGCGCTGCAAAACGCAGCTTCCATCGCGGGCCTCATGCTCACGACCGAAGCCCTCATTGCTGAAATCAAGGAAGAAAAGGCTGCAGCTGCTGGCGGCGCAGGAGCCCCCGGCGCAGGCGGCATGGGCGGCATGTACTAAATCCAGCAGGACAGGCTCTTGCCTGTGCTCGGGGCGGCTTTACCAGCTCGCCCAAAACCTCAATCCAAAAGGGCGTCCGGTGCAAACCAGGACGCCCTTTTTTTCTTCGATTCTGCCGTGCCTGTTCAGCCGAAATAGGGTTCTCCGAAGAATAACATCCGCGGCCCTCATGAACCGATGGTCATGTAGGAATTCAAAATCAGAACCATCTCGGAAGCAGTGGCAAAGATCGCAAATCCCGCGTGAAATCGCTCATCCTTGATCTTGATTGCGGCGGCGCTCAACAAGATATACAGGCCTGTTCGTACCTAATAGAAAGGCCCGATCGCGTACCAAAACGCGCTGCCCTTGATGAAGGTATCCAATATGTCGGCCAAAAACAGAATTGTCATTCAGCTGAATATCCATTGTCGCCGAGAATAAAAGTAAGCTTTGAAGCTGTCGTAGTCCGCCATTTGCTCGGGAAAGACAGCACGCACAACAGGAACATCACCACTGCATACATGGCTATGAAAAAATAAAGTGAAAATGTCCACTGCTGGATAGTCTGGAGCCGGTATTCCCACCACCAAAAATGGATCAGGTACAGAAATAGGAACAGCGCCCACAGAAGATGTACCCAATACACTTT
>DATDHE010000402.1:0-7548 GCA_036521695.1 Candidatus Acidiferrum sp.
ACTTTAAACCAGCGAATTCCAAGCCAATAAAAGAACGGTGCGACGCGCGAAGAAATAAAATCACTCGGATGCGCGCTGTACAGGCAAGTCCATTACTTCCGACTGGCTCGTGATCCGACAGCAACGCCCCCTGCCCAGTCACGCTCGTGGGTAAAACCCGTACAACTTCTGAAGACTAGGCTAAGCTAGCGCGATGCTGAATTTTGGTTTTTCAATTCCCCGCGTTAGGTTTGAAAACGAGGTTAGACGATGAATACGGCGGCGACTCGCGACACCGACGTGCTCATCGTCGGTGCCGGGCCGACGGGTTTGGTGTTGGCACTGTGGCTGACGCGGATGGGCGTGCGCGTGAGGATCGTCGACAAGACGTCAGAGCCGGGGATAACCTCGCGCGCGGTTGCCGTGCAGGCTCGGACGCTCGAGCTGTACAGCCAGATCGGCCTCGCTGACGCGGTCATCGAGCGTGGGTGGAAGACCATCGCCGTGAATCTCTGGGTGGATGGCAAGAAGGCGGCACATGCAGTCTTCGGCGACATGGGCGCGGGCGTCAGCCCATTTCCTTACGCGTTGATCTTTCCCCAAGACGAACACGAACGTCTGTTGATCGATCGCTTGGCCGAGGCTGGCGTACACATCGAGCGCCAGACGGAGCTCCTGGGCTTCGAGGATGCAGCTGGTCGTGCTCTCGCCCGCCTGAAACGGCCAGACGGAGCATCGGAGGAGTGCGAGGCTGCCTACATTGCTGGATGCGACGGGGCACATTCCGCCGTGCGTGAGGCGCTGAAGATCGGATTTCCGGGCGGGACGTACGACCATCTCTTTTACGTCGCCGATGTGGAAGCTAGTGGAGCCACGATGAACGGCGAACTGCATGTCGCGCTAGACAGGACTGATTTTCTCGCGGTTTTTCCGTTGAAGGGCGAGGGGCGCGCGCGGCTCATCGGCACAGTGCGCGAGGAAGCCGGACACCAGAACGAAAACCTATCGTGGAACGACGTGAGCAAGCGCGTGATCGAATGGATCCGCATCGACGTTGAGCGCGTGAACTGGTTCTCAACCTACCGCGTACACCATCGGGTCGCTGATCATTTCCGCAAGGGTTGTGCGTTCCTCGTTGGCGACGCCGCGCACATCCACAGTCCTGTAGGTGGACAGGGTATGAACACCGGCATCGGCGACGCAGTGAACCTCGCCTGGAAACTCGCGGCCGCGGTGCACGGACGTGCAGGTGCGCCGCTCCTTGACAGCTATGAGCCGGAACGAATCGCCTTCGCCCGGCGCTTGGTCGCGACGACCGATCAGGCTTTCACGGGCGTGACGAGTTCCGGGGCGATAGCGCGGCTTATACGACTGCACGTCGTACCGCTCTTGATCCCGGCCTTTTTCGCTCTTAAGACAGTGCGGCGCTTCCTGTTTCGCACGGTCTCACAGACGTCGGTGAACTACCGGGGAAGCAGCTTGAGCGAGGGGCGAGCGGGAACGGTTCACGGCGGTGACCGGTTGCCATGGGTGAAGACGGACTTGAATGGCGTGGGTACAGACAACTTCGCGCCGCTGACCTCGGTGGACTGGCAGGTTCACGTGTATGGCGACGCCGCGCCCGAGGTCCAGGCAATGTGTGATGCGCGAAAATTGCCGCTGCGCGTCTTTCCATGGCGTCCGGAGGTGAGTCGAACGGGTCTGCGGCGCAATGCCGTTTATCTGGTACGACCTGATGGCTATGTGGCACTGGCGGACCCTGCGGGCAGCGCCACGGCAATTACGTCCTATCTCGACGCACGCGAGCTCATACAGACTAGGTAGGAACTCAGTCGCCTGCATCGTCACCACCACAGTGGCCTGCTCAGACCGCCCGCCAAACCGAATGAGAAAGTCAGGGTCCTTGGAGTGATCGACTTCCGTGAAAAGGTTGGTATGCGGATGGGTGGTCATGCCGATCCTCCTGCTTCGGTTACGGCTCGCTTGGCTTACGATTGCCCGAGGACGTATCGTATTCTAGACGCCTTAGCCAAGTCGCGAGAAGTCGGCAAGCCTCCAGTCAAACCGATTGCGGAGGGGTTACCCGTCATTCGTCCGCGACCGCGTCTGGCGAATAGTGCTGAGACGCCTTTTCGTTGCGGAATCTGTCTCGCGTGCTTGCCAGCGTCTGTAACGAGTATCGAACTCTTGCGTCTTAATCTTCGTGGTATCTGGAGGAGAGGTCTTGGGCGATTTCCTGCAGGATGTGAAGTACGCAATACGCGTGCTGCGCAAGAATCTGCTGCTGACCACGGTGATCGTCGCATCGCTGGCCATCGGAATCGGCGCAAACTCCGCGGTCTTCAGCGTGGTCGATGCGCTGCTCCTGCATCCGCTTCCATATCCCGACTCTAACCGCTTAGTCGCCATCTGGCTGCACTCTCCCGCCATCGGCATCTTTCGGGATTGGCCCTCGCCAGGTCAGTTCATGGATTTGCAGACCCAAAACAGCTCCTTCGATGCGATGGCACTTTCGCAGAGCCGCACGCTTATCCTCACCGGCCGTGACCAACCTGAGCGCGTGGATGTTTTGAGTACGCAGGCCGCGGGACTCGAAATGTTTGGAGCCCATCCGATCCTCGGGCGTACTTTGCTGCCCGAGGACGACAAACCAGGCAGTGCATCGGTCGCGATCCTGACCTACCGGATCTGGCAACGTTTATTTGGCTCCGATCCGGGGATAGTCGGCAAAACCATCGTTTTGAACGGCACCCCGCACGTCGTGGCAGGCGTGCTCCAGTCCGGCTTCCTGCTGAATTCCGAGGTGATGCCCTCGGAGGGGCCTACGGACAAGATGGATATCATCTTGCCGCTGCAGCTGGACGCGAAAGCATGGGCACGGCGCGGGGACGAGAATTACAACATTGTGGCGCGGCTGAAGCCGAGCGTTACCATAAATCAGGCGCAAGCGGATGTGGCTGTGATCGCCGAGCGCATACGCGAAAAGGACAAGCGCGGCAGCAGCTTCGGCATGCACGTTATCGGGCTTCAGGAGCAGGTAGTTGGTGACGTTCGCCATTCGCTGCTGGTGCTCATGGGTTCGGTCTTCCTGGTGCTGCTCATCGCCTGCGCCAACGTCGCCAATTTGCTCCTCTCACGCGCAGCCGAGCGCGAGAAAGAAGTCGCTATCCGCACAGCTCTAGGTGCCGGCTGGCACCGCCTTGCGCGGCAACTGCTCACCGAAAGCAGCTTACTGGGTCTCCTCGGAGGTGCAGCGGGTTTGCTTGTCGCGCGTCTTAGCATCGCCGCCGTGCACGCCCTGAATCCGGGAAATATTCCGCGGCTGGACGACATCGAGATCAATGGCTCGGTTCTCGCTTTCACATTTGCCGTGTCGATTCTCACACGCGTTCTGTTCGGTCTGGCGCCCGTGGTGCGTGGCATCAAGATCGATTTGAACACTTCGCTGAAAGCCGGCAGTCGTGGGGGGCAAACCGATGGCGGCCTTTACATAAAAAGGCATCGCCTGCGTGGATTGCTAATCGTTTCCGAACTGACTCTCTCGCTCATGCTGCTCATCGGCGCCGGATTGCTCATTCGCAGCTTCATTCGGCTGCAAGACGTGCCGCCAGGATTCGCTACGAACAACGTCATCTCCATACAAATCGCGGCAAGTGATCCGAAATATCACGACCCCAAGGCCGCAGCAAACCTCTCACGCGATATCGATATGCGGGTCTCGCATCTGCCCAGTGTTCTCGCAGAAGGAGAGGCCAATGTGCTACCGCTGACGGGAGCCGCCGGGTGGGGAAACATAGGAGTCGAGGGATACAACCCGCCTCCCGGTCAGGAACTTCAGGTGGATATGCGCGTGGCTAGCGCCGATTATTTTCGAACCATGGAGATCCCGCTGGTTCGAGGCCGCTTTTTCGCCGAGCAAGATACGCTTGATTCGCAGCCGGTAATCATCATCGATGAAAAATTCGCTCAACGGTTTTGGCATCATCGTCGGCGTTGTCGGAGTGGTGAAGCAATACGGACTAGATACGGAAGGAAAGATTGCTGCCTATTTTCCGCAATCACAAGACGCGGATCCGAGCATGTTTCTGGTCGCCCGCACTGCCTCGGATGCCGAGGCGATGTCTTCCAGCATCGTAAGCGCCATTCATGCCGTCGATCCCGGCATAGCGGTCTATGGTACTCAGACCATGCAGCAGCGGCTCTACCGTTCGCTGGCGCGGCAGCGATTTGCCAGCACCATGCTGGGCGCATTCGCGGTTTTTGCATTGTTGCTTGCCGCCGTGGGACTTTACGGTGTGCTTTCGCACCTGGTCTCGCAAAGCACGCACGATATCGGTGTGATGGTGACGCTGGGAGCTGAGCCCGCGCACATTGTCCTGCTTGTCGTGCAGCAAGGCGTGGGATTGGTATTTCTGGGAATCGTCGCTGGGCTCGCGGGCGCCTTGGCGTTGAGTCGCGTGATGTCCGGGTTGCTATTCGGGATAAGCGTGCGGGATTTCACCACATTTTTCTCGGTTCCGCTGATTCTTACTCTGATCGCCTGCGCCGCATCAATTATTCCTGCGTGGCGCGCCAGCCGCGTGGATCCCATGGTCGCCTTGCGCGAGGAATAGCTTCAGCGTCACAGGGGCTGGTCCTAGCGCCGGAATAGCGCACTTTGATGGAGTTGAAAAAGCAATGTTCATTTCGCAGCGGAGGTGCGCCGCATCGCTCGTCTGAACTAGTTGGCAGGGCACTAGCCAGTTGATTTTGGATTGATGCTGACTACCGCGCAAAGTTCATGCGGTGGAGCAGGTCTCGAAATCGCGGGTCGGTGCGCAAAGGCTCAAACCAGGGAGTAGAGTTGACACCAACTATGTCAGGATCGTGAGTTTTGTATCCTTCTTCCAAAGCGTCGATCGCCTCTTTCTGCTTGCCCATTCCGACAAAGGCGGTTGCAAAGAGCATCGAGGGGGACACAGGACTTTGCTGGCTGGCCGTCGGCATTTCCTCCACCAGCTTGTTGGCTTGCTCCATCTTCCCTAGCCGACCGTAAATATGGGCAGCGATGGAGAGAAAAAAGGGGTTGCGGTGCGAGAGTGCGAGGCCCTTTTCCGCATCCTGCAAGGCTTCTTGGTACATGCGTTTCTGCAAGTGACCCACGACCATGTCTCCGTAAGCGCGCGGATCATTGGGATCCAACTCCATGATCTTGCGGCCTTCGTCGATGCATCGGTCATACTGCCCGGCAGCAGCTGCCACTACCGCTGCGCCGTCGTGAGCGGGAATGGAAAGCGGATCGAGCTCCTCGGCCCGTTGCGCCTCTTTCGTGGACTCGGAGACGCGGCCCATCGCCGCTAAATAGATTGCGTACCAGCGATGCGACTGGCCCAGCCCAGGGGCTAGCGCAATCGCGGTCCGGAACTCTTGGTCGGCGGCGGGCCAGTCCCAGTCATCATAAAAATAGATATAGGCAAGCGAAACGTGGCTGTCCGGTGAATTGGAATCCAGCTTAAGGGCTTTTTGTGCGTACTCCTTGGCCGCGGGCAGCGCTTCCTTGGGCGGCAATGTAAGCACGTAGAAATCTGCCAGCCCGGCATAGGCAGGCGCATAACCCGCATCCAGTTGAATGGCCCGCTGAAAATAGTCTTTTGCACGCAAGGCCGACTCGTCGCGCTTTTGCATGAAGTAGCGGCCCTTGAGGTAGGCTTCATAGGCTTGGGCATTAACGGATTTTGGAGAAGTGTGCTGCGCGGCTGCCCCGGGTGACAGCTCCAGCTTGATCGCTCGGGCCACGCCCAGCGCGACATCATTCTGCAGAGCAAGAATATCCGTCATCTGTCGCTGGTAGCTTTCCGCCCAGACGTGCCGGTCGGTATCCGCCCGGATGAGCTGCACGGTAATGCGAACCTGATTTCCCTCACGCAAAACAGCTCCCTCAACAACGGCGTCCACACTTAGCGCGCGCGCAATTTCGGGAACAGATTTTTTCGTATCCTTGAATTGCGCCACCGAAGTTTCCGAGATAACTTTGGAAACGCCAAGCTTGGCCAGTTCGGTGGTGACCTCATCGGTCATGCCCTCGGCGAAGTAGTCGTCCGAAGTCGCTGCGCCGAGATTCCGGAAAGGCAGGACCGCCAGAGACTGCATGGGTTGGGAGGAAGGCCGAGCGAAATGGAAGGCTAGATCGAGTAGGAGGACGGTTCCCAAGCTAAGAGCAATGACCAGGAGCCAAAACCTAGAAGGTCTCGCGGTGCTGGGAGCCGGAGGGGCTTCGGAAACCGGCGCCAAAAAACGGTAACCGCGGCGCGGGACGGTTTCGATGAAACGCGAGCTTTCCGCCGTGTCGCCCAAGGCTTCCCGGAGGCGGCTGATGGCGTTGTTGAGGCCATTTTCGAACTCCACGAACGTATCCTGCCGCCAGAGCCGCTCCTGAAGCTCCTTTCGCGTAACGACTTGCCCGGAGTGCTCGACGAGAGCAACCAAAACCTGGAAGGGCTTTTCGTGAAGTTTGATGCGGATGCCCAGCTTGCGCAGCTCTCCCGTTAAAGGGTTGACCTCGAACGATCCGAAACTCAGCCTGGGCTGTGGCGAGGGGCCGCCGGGCATATCTGACCCGTTTTAGACTGCGGGGAGCAAACGCATTCTAGCACCTTGACTGGCCGGTTAAATAGAAAATTCCGCAAAGACTATGCGCGCAATAACTTACAGTTAAAGAATCATTTATGGTCGGGGTGATTGACACTTCTTCGCAATCCCCTCCATCGTTGCGGCCCGGCGGAGTGGACCGCACCAAATTCAGCTCTGCGTGGAGACTGCAAGGTGGCCAATCCTCGGCAAGATTGGGCAGCGCGGGCAGTTCAAACCTGCTCGCTTGGTTGCCGCTATAAGAGGTTGGGGGCTGCCCCAGAGTCAAACGAAGGGAGTTTCAGGATGCCCGAGATTATTCTAGACTTGCCGCTCGACAAAGCCGTCGAGATTTTTGTCCCTAAGAATCTTCAACCTAGGTGGCTCGCTGTCCCACCGTTTCAGTTTAAGGTTACATATAAGGTGGACAATCCACTGCGTTTGGAAGTGCTGCGAACGATTGGCTCCGAAGTGTATAAAGACTGGGTCGAGTCGAAGGTCCTTCCGATTCTACAGGACTTAGACAAGCAATATGGAGGGTGTAAAGAGTTCAACAAACTTGGCGGCTTGCGGGATCAGATGCTACAAAGGGTCCAGGCATTGCAGCAGGAAGCCGAAAGAGCAGCTAAAGAAGCTGTCGACAAGTATTGCCAAAAAAAAGGAGACTCATCAAAAGCGTGGCAAGCCCACCAAGTGGGAATAGCAGTCAAGTTGGGGACGGGCGCGGCGGGGGTGGCGTTGTCGACCGTCTCGGTAGCGACCGGCGGCTTAACGGTACTTGGGTTGGTCGGCCTGTTTCGCGCGGCCATGGGAGTCGCACAAACGCTTTGGGACTGCTACCAGTCGGCAGAAGACCTCGAAAAGAAAGTCCGTGACGCCCTCACCTCGCTCCAAAAATCCTCGACCCAAGAATTCTTTTCGGCGAAGGAAGTAGCGCGTACGGTAGCCAACTGCGCACTAACC
>DATDHE010000403.1:0-2842 GCA_036521695.1 Candidatus Acidiferrum sp.
TGTTGTAGTCCTGGTCTTCAATCCAGACGCGTCCCAGGAATCGCCCATTGCCGACGTCCTTCTTCGGGGCAACGTCCATCACGATGCAGCGCACTTCGCCGAGGAACTCGCGCCGAACAAAAGTGAAGTCGTAATACTTGCGTTGAAAATCCTGATCGAGGACCACCATCTGGGCAAATCCCAGCGGATAAAACTTGAAAGCAAATTCGTTGCTCAGTTTGCTGAGCATGCGTTTGCCCAGCCCCGCCGTCGTGGGCGAAGTAAAGGCGCGGTCATCGGTACCCTCACTCATATCCAACCGGCCAAGAAAGTAGACGTCGCTACGAGGGACGGGTATATCCAGCTCTTTGTCTTGCTTCAGATTCTGGAGATAAGTTTCCACCAGCGGATGAAGCTGCTTCATCTGCGCGATGAAAAAATGTTCGCGCTCAATCGCCCGATCGACCACCTGGTCGAAGCTGGTAGCGGGGGTAGCCGGTGGGGCGGTGTCGCGGGTCGAGAGCTGGGGTGCCGGCGCGGTCGGGGTAGATGATGTCTGCGCCCATAAAAACGCGACGCAGCAGACCAGGGAGAGTGTAAGCAGTGCGTAGAAAGATCGCAGCATTTTCGATTGTTTCATTTTACCTATGATGCATTGCCCATGCGAATAACCAACCATCCACGACCTACGATGCAAGTTGAAACTCAATGTGCAAGACCGCCTCGGAATCGGCCGGGTGACCATCTTTCAATGCGGGCTTAAATTGAATTTTTTCCGCCGCCCGAACCGCCGATTCGTCCAGTCCATGACCAAGACCGCGCACCACTCTCACAATGCGAACCTGCCCGGTCGCGGAAAACACAACATCGAGCAAAACCTCACCCTCAATCTTAAGCCGTCGCCCCTCATCAGTGTAAACCGGATGGGGCTTGAATGTGATCTCAGCCGGCAAGGTCGTCACCGCGGGCTCGGTTAACTTGGTTTTAGGCTGGGAAGCAGGCACGATCGCGGCGTCTCCGAAGCCAGCCTGGCGAACCGTGCCGCGCGATCCGGAAATGCCAGAACCGTCGCCGGTTGCAACGCCGCTGCCAAAACCCGTGCTCGCAACCACTCCACGCGCGCCGTGCGCACCCCCCGTACCGTTGCCGTAGCCACGTCCGTAGGGCAAGTCAGATGCCCCCGCCTGCGCGATCGTGACCGGATGCCCGTGAGGATCCGATGCGGGCACGCCGTTCGGATCGCCAAAGCCTCCCGTTTGCACTTTCGACGGCGCCGCCGCCATGGTTGGCGTGGCCGAGCTCCCACCGGAGAACACATTCGTCTTCACCGGAGGCCGCGGAATCTGCACCTTCACGTCCGGCAGAATTTCCTTCGTAGCAGCCAGCGTCACCTTGGGCGCCTGTACCTCGGGAACGGGAAGCTTTTTCCGCACCACCTCAGTGGGCACGCGCATTGCTTCAGGCCGGGGCGTTACCGGCTCGGTAACCTTCGCGACCGGAACCGGAAAATGCCTGACCGGCGCCGGCTTCTGCGGAATCGGTGGCGCGGTGCTGACCAGACTGACGAAATGGTAATCGCGTTCTCGTGGCACAAGGACATCCGGGTGCATGATGGCGGTAATCACGAACAACGTCAGCAGTACCGACTGGACGCCGTAGCTGAAAACAAACTTGCCCCAGCGAGTGCCGGGCTCGGGAAGAATGCCTAGAGTCAATTCTGAAGCCTGGGAATTCATGTACGGCACCTCATACTGCTACCTGCTTAGCACTTGCCAAAAAGCGGCCAACCCCACGGGCTAGCACTTTGAAGGCCGTGGGGACGGGTCGAAGCACAAACTTCAGAACCATGAAGTGCACGCCGAAGGCCATTTTCGACCACTGCTCTCCCCACGTAAGATGCTGCTAAACGGCGACTTAAAGAGAGAAAAGCCTATCCTACCAGACCGCCGAACAACAGCTGCAAAATTTTTCCTATTTGGGAAAGGGAAAAAACTGTGGGAGCTTGGAAGATTTTTCCCGGACCTTCAGTCCCGGAAATTTCCACGTTGCCCCACGAGCCGAACCCCCTCCCAGAAGAAGCAGCACAGGATCAGCCCCGGGGGCGGCGAACCAACTTAAACGAACTTGGGCTTCTCGATGGAAAGAGGCCAAGCCGCTTATCCTTGGCCAATTCTTCCGGACGCAACTTTACGAGTGGTAGGCTTTCGATTACCCCTGGATGGGCGCGATACGGGCTTTGGCTGTATACATAGCTATGACCTTCTTGCGCCGTGTCGTAATGCTCTCTCGCAGCCGCAAGTTTGGCCAGTATCCAGAGGCCAGATGGGCGAATTGCGCCTTTCGGACGATTCAAGCGTCCATCGTTTTGCTAGCGCTGTTGTCGCTGGTGCATCCATCGCGGGCCTTCGCGGCGAATCCTGACCTGGAGACTGTGCTGACCGGCTCGCGCCAGCGTATTGAGAAATTAGACTACCGGGTGACCGGGCGCCTCACACGAGTGGAAGGCGACGGCAAACGCACGAGCTACAAGTTTGTCGGCAAGGCTCACTGGTTTCCCGATGGTCTGCGTGTGCTTTGCGAGATCTCGGGGCATGGCTCAGCGAAGACGAGCCTTCTTCTGCACATGAACGTAAGTGGCCACGTGACCATCGAGGCCCTACTTCCTGGCGACAAGGCCGCTAGCGTGTTGCCGTTCGAACGTTGGAACGACCCACTAGTGGGAACGGACTTCTCCTATGAAGACATGGTTGAGAGCCAGTTCTTCTGGAAGCATCAGGAGCTCCTGGCACCGGAGAAATACGGCGCACGGGATTGTTTTGTCCTTAAGAGCATGTCCGACTCTCCGGACCGGACTTACTATGAT
>DATDHE010000404.1:0-6461 GCA_036521695.1 Candidatus Acidiferrum sp.
TTTCCGTTTGTTACCCAGTCGCCGGACCACTTACGGACAACTAAGAGAGGGAAATAAGGGTCGGTGTCCCGTAAGCGACGCCAGATAAAGCGTTTATGAGATTTAAGGACTTGGTTCGGGACCAGGAGGTCGGTGGTTCAAATCCACTCGCCCCGACCACTAAAACCCTCTCACTAAATCACTTACGCATTTGCGCTATACGCCTGTTCCGCTGAATTTGTAGCGCACGTAGCGCAATTAGAATCCGTCTGCGGCTGCGAAGCGTGCGACTCCGGCTTCGACGCTCGCGGAAGCTCGAAGCCCAGACCCACTTTTTCGGCCCACTCCTTGCGGTATTTGACTGCAGATTGACGACATTCCGCTGGAGGCGGAGCTGGCGGGCACGATTCTGTATCTGCGAAACAGGGATGAGCCCGGAGTCATTGGGCAGGTGGGGTCCACGCCGGGCAGTATGGGAGTCAACATCGCGACATTTGCGCTGGGACGGCGCGAGGCTGCGAAGGGCGCGGAGGCAGTCTCGCTGGTGCGATTGGATGGAGAGGTGTCGGGCTCGATCCTAAATGCTATCCGGGGGATTCCGGCGATCACCGTGGCCAGGTTGCTGAAACTTGGATGAAGCCGTGGCACCGCCGCGACTGGACCGAGCGGCTTAGTGCTGCCAGTTGTGGAAGAATGTGAGATACTGCAGTTGGCGTGAGGTTCTATCCGTAGCAGTACCCTCTAAATTCCAAGATTTAAATTGATTCAGGTCTCAAATTAAATCAACAGAACTTCCCTTGACATTGACCAGCAATATGGCCTAAAAGCTAGGTCAAGGAAATGTCAGTTGAGTGGTAGGGAAGGTTGGCGAAGGTCCAGTTTTTTCCTCCAGGTCCTGACCCGGCGACGCGCCGCACTATTTTTGTGCTGGCTTGGTGCTGCCACATCTCAAATTTAGGTTGGTTAAGGTGCGCGAAAGGAGCAGTCCATGGCGTGGTCTTCGATGAAGCGCAATATTTTGGTTTCTCTCGGTGCATTTCTTCTGGTCGTTACATTTACTTGTGCGCAGACCGGAACTACGTCGCTGCGCGGAACGGTCCTCGATAAATCCGGCGCAGCGATAGTTGGAGCGACGGTGACCCTGGATAGCGCCGCCCAGGCGTTGCATCATCAGATGAAAACGACCACGACCGGCGAGTATGAGTTTCTCGCGCTGCCGCCGGGAACTTATTCCCTGACAGTGGAGATGGCAGGATTTCGAAAGGTGGAACAGAAAAGTATAGCGCTGCTGGTTAATACGCCCGCTACGCAAAACGTTACGCTCGAGGTTGGCACGACCACGGAAACCGTCGAGGTTTCGGCGCAGGCCGTGACGTTGAACACATCGGACGCATCGTTAGGGAATGCTTTCAACGAGACCCAAATTAAGCAGTTGCCGATGGATGCGCGTAATGTGCCCGATCTACTTTCGTTGCAGGCGGGAGTGGCGTACACAGGCAATCGCCCGGACATCAACCTAAATACTGACACTCGAAGCGGCGCGGTGAACGGCGCACGCAGCGACCAGAGCAACATCACCCTGGACGGCGTGGATGTAAACTCGGACACAAAAGGATATGCGTTTACATCGGTTGTGCCCGTTACGGCAGATTCCGTGCAGGAATTTCGTGTGACGACGAGCAACTACAATGCAGACGAAGGGCGTTCTTCAGGAGCGCAGGTTGCGCTCGTAACAAAGAGCGGCACCAATGATTTTCACGGAGCGATTTACGAATACCTGCGCAACACGCTGACCAGCGCGAACGATTACTTCGTTAAACTTTCTCAACTGCAGAGCGGACAGTCCAACGAAGCGCCCAAACTGATAAGAAACAATTTCGGGGGCGCCTTGGGCGGGCCGATTTGGAAAGACCGGCTGTTTTTTTTCGCTAATTACGAAGGGGAGCGCCAAGCGGAACAGCAGAGCGTGGTGCGCATTGTACCCAGTGCCGCGATGCGTGATGGCGTAATCACCTATCTGTGCCAAACCAATTCAGACGGTAGTTTAAATACCGCTGCATGTCCTGGTGGAGCTGTGCAAGGGCTAGCGGGGTCGCACAACATCCAGCCGGGATATTTCGGCCTAACTCCAGGCGAGATTAAGGGGATGGATCCGCAAGGGATTGGGGTGAGCACCAACGTTATGATTCCCTATTTCAATACTTTTCCGTTGCCTAACGACAACTCGGTTGGCGATGGAGTCAACTTCCAGGGGTTTCGCTTCAAGGGCCCGGCCTTTATTGGCGATAATTGGTATATCGCCAGGGTCGATTACAAAATCACGCAGAACGGCAATCACACCTTGTACTGGAGAGGAGGGCTGCGAAACGATACCGATGATGGCGTACCCTACCTGCCGGGCGGCGGTTCCGAGTTGACACAAGTGAACTATAGCAAAGGTTTTTCAGCTGGCTATTCCGCCGTGTTGCGGCCAACCTTAGTAAACAGTTTCCGGTGGGGTTACACGCGGGAAAGCTTTGGCGAAATCGGTAATCAAACGCAGCCAGTAATTTTCTTTCGAGGACTGAATGATGACAGCACGCCGAACAACTCTAGTTTGGCGGTTACAAACAGCCTTAATTACCAGGTGCCGGTACAGAATTTCGTCGATGACGTCTCGTGGATTAGAGGCAAACACACTTTTAGTTTCGGGGCCAACGTTAATATCCTTCGCAATCCGCAATCCAGCAATTCCAACTCCTTCAGTTCAGCAACAACGAATGCGTCATGGTTCGATACCGCCGCCTTGGCGAATACGGGCGTGCCCGGACACTTCGACCCGGGTTTCGAGGGCTATCCTGCGGTTGACTCATCATTCGGCAACAACTACGACTATCCAATGATTGCTTTAGTCGGCATGGTCAGTCAGGTGAATGCACAATACAACTTCACCCACACCGGACAGACCCTGGCGCAAGGCGCGCCAGTTGTGCGCCGTTTTGCTGACGATGCCTATGAGCTGTACGCGCAGGATTCTTGGAAGATCAAGCCCAACTTCACGCTGACCTATGGAGTGCGTTACTCTCTTTTTTCGCCACCGTGGGAAACTAATGGGAATCAAGTGGTTTCCAATGTGGATTTAACCACATGGTTCAATAATAGGGGCGCTGGAATGTTACAAGGCACGCCTGCGAACCAGGCGCCGCCCATCAGCTTCAACCTAGGTGGTCCAGCGAACAACGGCCCTGGCTTTTACAATTGGGATAAGAAGGACTTCGGCCCCCGCGTCGCGTTTGCGTGGTCGCCGAAACCGGCCGGCGGATTGTTCAACAGCCTATTTGGAGACGGAAAAACTACGATACGGGGTGGTTTCGGTATGGTATATGACCGGATTGGACCCGCTCTACTGGCCACCTTCGACGCGAACGGTTCGTTCGGCCTATCTTCGAACCTAACCAATGGCGGAGGTGTTGAGACGCCCGCGACGACGCCGCGAATTACTGGTTTGACCGGTTTGAATAATATTCCGACCGTGAATTTGGCGGGGGTTCAGATGTATGCGTCATCGCCTCCACCTACATTTCCACAGACATTTCCTTCTGGCGGTCAGACGGGTTCGTATGCAGTCTACTGGGGTATGGACCAGAATCTGAAGACCCCGTATTCCTACACGATCGATCTCTCGGTTGGGCGAGAGCTATGGCGTGACTACACACTCGAGGTGGCCTATGTCGGGCGTCTTTCCCATCGGCTGTTGAGCCAAGAAGATGTGGCCGCGCCTCTTGACCTCGTGGATCCAAAGACCCACATGGACTACTTCACGGCGGTACAGGCGTTGGCCAAGGTCTATCGGCAAGGCGTTAATTCGCAGAACATTGCCGATTCAATGTTTGGACAAGCGGCGCAGTATTGGACCGACATGATTCAGCCTGACACCCACGGGCAATATTTTATCCACCGATGCACTGGGGGCAACAACTTTACGAGCAGCGATCCCGTTGTCGCAGCATACGATCTTTTCTGCGGCTTCCGAAATAACGAGACGACGGCAGTGCAAGGGATCGATCAAGGCTTCGGCATAACTGATTCCAGTGGAAATCCATACTACGCAGTAGGAGGCCCCTACAGCTTCGTGGACCCGCAGTTCGCGGCCCTCTACGCTTGGAGGTCCATCGGAGCGGCCGCCTACAATGCCCTGCAGGTTACTCTCCGGAGGCACATGACGCATGGCCTGCAGTTCGACGTTAACTACACCTATTCGAAGTCGATTGATATTTCCTCGGATGCGAATCGCATCACCGCCGAGGGAGGCCTTGGCGGACAAGTAATCGACCCATGGGATCCCACGGCACTTCGCGGAGCTTCCGATTTCGACCTGAGGCATCAGATAAATGCGAACTGGGTCGCGGAGTTGCCGTTTGGTAAAGGTAAAAGGTTCGGCGGAGGGGCGCATGGATTCGTCGACGCAGTCATCGGCGGGTGGCAACTCACTGGACTGGCTCGCTGGACAAGCGGTTTCCCCGTTGGGGTGTCAAATGGCGCCCAATGGCCCACGAACTGGCAGTTGTCCGGGAACGCGACACAAATGGCATCTGTGACAACTGTTGGTGCCTCAAAGAACCCTGATGGCACCGTGAACATCTTTGGTAGCGCAGCTGCGGCGGCGACAGCGCTCGCTAACTACGCGCCTGATCTTCCTGGGCAAGTGGGAGCCCGCAACACTCTTCGGGGCAACGGTTTCGCGGGTTTGGATCTTGGCCTCGATAAGCGCTGGAAAATGCCGTGGAAAGAATCGCACAGCTTGCAATTCCGCTGGGAGGTATTCAACGCTCTGAACCTGACGCGGTTCGACGTGCAGAGCCTAAACCTTTCCATTACCAACGCCGCAAATTTCGGGACTTATACTGGTTTGCTCACCAACCCACGCACGATGCAGTTTGCATTGCGATATGAGTTCTAAGAATATTTGACAAGTTTCAAAAGGCCGCCGGGAGCCTCCCGGCGGCCTTTTTTTCTGAAGGAGCGGGATCGACAGCTTGCGAGCCGTAGCGCAAATCGTAGCGCAATTAGTGAAAGAGTAGCACAGGAGAACTCAAGCCAATTCAACAGCTTAGATTTTGTACTGCCATGGTTCGAGACCAGGAGGTCGAAGGTTCAAATCCTTTCGCTCCGACCACTCGTTTTAGGGTCTTCAAGCAATTAGTGGTTCCCGAGTGGGACCCGCTTGGAAGTGGGGCGGTGGTTTTCTAAGCCGTCGTACTCACTCAGCGGGACGCAGGCAGTGAGAAAGACCAGGCCGACCGTGTAGCGGTTTCTCGCCATGAATTGCCTTCTCCTCATCCTACAACGAAGTGTGGTCCAACTTCGCGACGCTCTCCCCGGTGAATGCGGCGTGCTCAGGGACGTGCGAGATTGCTCGAATATGTCTCGCAAATGTCGGCCGGCTGAGGTGATAAATCAGGAGGCCCGCTCGGCTACCTGCCTAAACCGATAGTGCCAAACTCGTGCAGCACCGATGAGATTGGCGTCCTCTCCCAGGGAAGCAAGAACGAGTTCCGTCTTTTCAAACGGAACGAATCGGCAACCCCGGCTGATTACCCTGCGGATGCTGTCAAGAAAAAGCGCCGCGCTCTTCATCACGCTGCCACTTAAAACGATCACATCTGGCACAAAGAGATTGATCAGATTAGCCAGACCGAGACCGAGGTAATTGGCTTCGCGCTCGACCGCGTGGCGAGCCAACTCGTCTCCCTGCCTCGCAAGTTGGCAAATTTGTTTCGCAGTGAGATCTTTAGGATATCGCCGCTCGGCTGGTGTATTGCTTTTGAACCACACCGCCAAGGCGGGACCGGTGGCGAGCGATTCCCAACATCCCCGAAAACCGCAAGAACAGTGGGGCCCTGATGGGTCGATGACATGGTGACCAATCTCGGGATGAGCCATATCCGCGCCGCGGTAAAGCTGCCCATCCAAGATGATTCCACCACCGATGCCCGTACCGACCGTCACGTAGACCAATCGCGACTTGCCTTTTCCAGCGCCCCAACTTGCCTCCCCGAGGGCCGAAGCATCTGCGTCGTTTTCCAGGGCCACGGCCACGTTGAACACCCGCGCCAGATCTTCCACCGGGCTGTTCCCTCGCCATCCCGGTAGAAAATCAACATCGCCAAATGCACCGCTGATTGGGTAGACCATGCCGGTGGATCCAATGCCGATGCCAGAGATTTCGGCGCGGGCATCCCGCGCCGTTTCTCGCAGCATGCCGATCATTCGCTCCAGCCCGTTTGCGTAGCCACGATGGGCGTCGGTCGGAGACTCCAGCTTGGACAAGACCTTCCCGGATTCATCTACAATGCCCACGGCTATCTTCGTTCCACCGATATCAACAGCGCCAATCACGATTTTCCCTTCTAGATCTCAACTCCCTCTGTTTAACAGGCCGCAAGTTCGCGGCATCACTTCTGATCCGCCAAGCTTCCCGCTTCTTCGCGTAACAGGCCATA
>DATDHE010000405.1:0-3261 GCA_036521695.1 Candidatus Acidiferrum sp.
ATATTTCAACGCGGGCTCGGATATCGTCGAGACCAACAGTTTTGGCGGGGCGCCGATCGTTTTGGCGGAATACGGGCTGGCTGCGGACGCGCATTTATTGAATAAGCGGTCGGCGGAATTGGCGCGGCAGGCGGCGGATGAGTTGAGCACGCCGTCGAAGCCGAGGTTTGTTGCCGGGTCCGTTGGACCGACGACGAAAGCCATCACCGTGACGGGCGGCGTGACATTCGATGGGCTGATTGAGGCGTACTACGCGCAAGCGAAGGGGTTGGTCGAAGGCGGAGTGGATTTGCTGCTGGTCGAAACGTGCCAGGACACGCGAAATATCAAGACAGCGCTTCTCGCTATTCAGAAACTTTCAAAAGAAATCGGGATGCAAATTCCGGTGATCGTGTCGGTGACGATCGAGCCGATGGGAACAATGCTGGCAGGGCAGACGGTGGAGGCCATGTGGGCTTCGCTGCGGCATGCGAAGCCGCTGGCATTGGGGATGAACTGCGCCACGGGGCCGGAGTTCATGACCGATCACATACGGACTTTGAGCCAGCTCTCAAGTGAGTTTGTTTCGTGCTATCCGAACGCGGGCCTTCCAGACGAAGAGGGCAAGTATTTGGAGACACCTATTTCGCTGGCGGCGCAGCTTGAGAAATTCGTGGATCATCGCTGGTTAAATCTTGTGGGTGGATGCTGCGGAACGACGGAGGAGCACATTCGCGCCATTGCGCAGATGGTGCACGGCAAAAAACCGCGCGTGCGGCCCGGCGAATCACATCGAGCGGTATATTCGGGAATCGAGACGATTGAAGCGGAGGACAGCACGCGGCCGTTGTTGGTGGGGGAACGGACGAATGTGATCGGGTCGAGGCTCTTCAAGAATCTGGTGGCTGAGGAGAAATGGGAAGAAGCGAGCGAGATTGCGCGGCGTCAGGTTAGAGGCGGGGCGCATATCGTGGATGTGTGCCTGCAAAGCACGGAGCGGGATGAGAAGAAGGATATTCCCGTGTTTTACGAGAAGCTGATTCGAAAAGTGAAAGCGCCGGTGATGATCGACACAACCGATCCGACGGCGATTGCATTGGCGCTGACGTATTGCCAAGGCAAAGCGATCATTAATTCGATCAATCTCGAGGATGGGGAGGAGAAGTTCGAGCGCGTGGTGCCGATGGCGCATGATTTTGGCGCGGCGGTAGTTGTTGGATGCATCGATGAGGACAAGTTGCAGGCGCAGGCGTTTACGCGGGAGCGGAAGCTGGCCGTTGCGCAACGCAGTTACAAATTGCTGACGGAAAAATACGGGTTGGGGCCTGAGGACATTATTTTCGATCCGTTAGTGTTTCCGTGTGCTACGGGCGACGAGAACTATATTGGTGGCGCGGTCGAGACTGTCGAGGGCATCCGGTTGATCAAGCAAGCGCTGCCGGATGTGCGGACGATTTTGGGTATTTCGAATGTTTCGTTCGGATTGCCGGCTGGCGCGCGCGAAGTGGTGAATTCGGTTTTTCTGTATTACTGCACGAAAGCGGGGTTGGACCTAGCGATCGTGAACACCGAGAAGCTGGAGCGGTTCGCGTCCATTCCACAGCACGAACGAGATCTCGCGGAAAACCTTTTGTTTTCACACCCGCCAAAAGATGCGCCTACCGACCATTCACAAGCGGAACTGCTGCGCAACGTGCCGGCCGATTGGCGAGAGCAAAAGAAAGAGCAGCGCGCTGCGGTCAATCAATATCACATCGCTGCTATTGCGGAGTATTTTCGAACGGCCAAAAAGAAAGAAAAAAAGCTTGCGGCTGACCTTCCTCTGGACGAGCGGCTGGCGAACTACATAATCGAGGGGACGCGCGACGGACTGGTTGCCGATCTGGAGCGCAAGCGCGCGGAAGGAGCGTCGCCGCTAGAGATCATCAACGGACCGCTGATGGCCGGAATGGCGGAAGTGGGGCGGCTATTCAATGCGAACGAGCTCATCGTGGCCGAAGTGTTGCAATCGGCGGAGGCCATGAAGGCCTCGGTCAATCATCTTGAGCAGTTCATGGAGAAGGCGGACACGGCGAAGCGCGGCAAGATCGTGCTGGCGACGGTAAAGGGCGACGTGCACGACATCGGGAAGAATCTCGTTGAGATTATTCTGAAGAACAACGGCTATGACGTGGTGAATCTGGGGATTAAGGTGCCGCCGGAAGAACTGATAAAGGCATACCTGCAACATCATCCGGACGCGATCGGGCTTTCGGGGTTGCTGGTGAAAAGCGCGCAGCAGATGGTGATCACGGCAAGCGATCTGCGTGGAGCGGGGATTGAGATTCCGCTTTTGGTGGGCGGGGCAGCATTGTCTGCGAGGTTTACGCAGACGAAAATTGCGCCAAGCTATGGCAAGGCTGTTTGTTACGCGAAAGATGCCATGACCGGATTGCGGTTGATGAACCAGTTGATGGATCCGGCGACGCGGGAACTGGTGCTGCAGGAACACGCAGCGTCGGGAAACGGGTACGCAGTGGCAACAACGGTGAGAGTGGCCGAAAAACCAAAGGTTGCGCGCTCTCCGAAGGTGCGGACAGATCTCCCGATTCCGAAGGTGGGGTATCTCGATCGAAAAGTGCGGCTAGTGCCGGATTTGAATGAGGTATGGAGTTACATCAACCCATTCATGTTGTACTGCCGCCACATGGGATTCCGCGGGGACTTTGAGAAACGGTATGCCGAGCGCGATTCGAAAGCGGTCGAACTATTTCAAAGCATGGAGGAAGTAAAGCACGAGGCGGCGGAATTCCTGAAGCCGCGCGCGGTGTGGCAGTTTTTTGAAGCAGAATCGAGTGGCGAGGCCATGCATCTGTTCGCGCCAGGCGGTGCGGAGCCCGTGCACACCTTCCTGTTTCCGCGGCAGCGGGTGGGCGACTTTCTCTGCCTGAGTGACTATGTGTTACCACCCCAGGACGGGAAGCGGGATCACGTTGCTCTGTTCGTCGTGACCGCCGGGGAAGGCGTGCGTGAGCGTTCGGAAAGAGCAAAGAACGAGGGTTATTACTTCAAGTCGCATGGGATGCAGGCGCTGGCTATCGAATCGGCGGAAGCTTGCGCTGAATGGCTGCACCGGCGCATTCGGGAGGATTGGGGTTGCCCAGATTCGGCGGAAATGACGATGGCTCAGCGGTTTACATCGCGGTATCGCGGGAAGAGGTACAGCTTTGGCTATCCGGCGTGCCCGAATTTGGACGACCAAGCGGGAATTTGGAAACTGCTGCTGCCGGAAGAGATCGGCGT
>DATDHE010000406.1:0-17282 GCA_036521695.1 Candidatus Acidiferrum sp.
GTGCGACCTGTGTAAAGCACGTCGTCGACCAGGACGAGGTCCATGCCGTCGACGCCGAAGGCAATATCCGAAGACTGTAGGACAGCCTGGGGCGCGACTTTGGAGAGATCGTCGCGATAGAGCGTGATGTCCAGTGTGCCGACCGGGACGTCGACGCCATCGATACCGCGCATGGCTTGTGCGATGCGCTGGGCCAGAGGCACACCGCGGCGTCGTATGCCAATCAGGGCGAGATGCTTGGTACCCCCGCTTTTCTCGACAATTTGATGGGCCAGCCGTCGCAGGGTGCGGTCGATCTCCGAGGCGGACATCAATTGGGCTTTTTCGACGATGCGCATGGTCGGGTAATCCTAGCACAAGCCTCTCTGAGCATGCAGGTGGGACAGACATTCTTGTTTGAGCCCAACATATGTGCGAGGTGACTGACGGGGCCAGGAGACAGGCAAGAATGCCGGTCCTAGCGTGTGCTCTCAGACGGCGTGATAAACTGCCGCGCGACACGTCTAGAGAGGTGAAGATGCTGGTTAAAAGGACTTTGCTACTCAGTCGCAATTCCGTGACGATGCTCTGTGGAGCAATTCTGCTCTTGTTGGCCGGCACCGTTTGCGTGCAACGCGCTGGCGCACAAGCAGAGAATGCGGTCGCAGCCAAGACTGCCGCGCGGCCGAAGCTGGTGGTGATGCTGGTGGTGGACCAGATGCGCGCGGACTATGTGGAAAAGTTTCAGGGGCAATGGACAGGTGGATTGAAGCGACTGCTAGTGGAAGGCGCGTGGTTCCCCGAAGCGGCGTACCCTTATGCCGCGACGGAGACCTGCGTGGGGCACGCGACGATTTCCACGGGCGCCTTTCCGGCCACGCATGGCATGGTTGCGAATGAATGGTGGGACCGGGAGAAGCAGAAGGGCGTGACGTGCACCTCCGATCCTAACGTGAAGAATACGGGCTACAGCGAGGCGAGTGTGAAGGCCGGCGACAGCGCTGCGAGGATGTTGATGCCTGCGTTCGCCGAGGAATTAAAGTATCAGAGCGGCGGCGGCACGCGGGTGGTGACATTTTCGTTGAAGGCGCGGGCGGCCATCACTATGGCGGGCCACCAGGCGGACGCGGTGACTTGGTTTGACCCAGCCAGCGGGTCGTGGACGACGTCGAGCGCGTATCCCGTGGTGAAATTTGTCGAGGAGTATGCGAAGGCGCATCCCGTATCGAAAGACTACGGCAAATCGTGGACGCTTCTTCTGCCAAAATCCTCATATTTATATGAAGAAACGGCCGTTGGCGCCGTGCCGCCAGCGGGAGTTGGATCGGCGTTTCCGCATACACTACGCGGAAAGCCAGACAGTTCGGCAGTGGATGCGGCTTTCTACCAGCAATGGCAAGGTAGCCCCTATGCCGAGACTTACCTTGCGCAAATGGCGGAAGACGCGGTGGACAATCTTGGATTGGGCAAAGGCGCGGGCACCGATTATTTGGGCGTGAGTTTTTCTTCGGTGGACTATGTGGCGCACGCCTTTGGGCCGCGGAGTTGGGAAGTGCAGGACGAGTTGGCGCGGCTGGACCGCGACCTGGCAGGCTTTTTTGCGCATCTTGACAAAGCGGTGGGGCGCGGGAATTATGTGGTGGCGTTGAGCGCGGACCATGGCGGTGCGCCGATTCCTGAGGATTTGCAGAAGACGGGAGTGGATGCAGGCTGGCTGAATCTGGCAGAGGTAAAGGGGCGGATTGAAAAGGCGCTCGAAGCGCTCAATTACGCGAAGCCCACAGTCGCGGATATCGGCGGAAGTGACGTGTATTTTGCGCCGGGAACATATGACAAATTGAAAGCGGATCCGCCGGCCATGCGCGCTGTGATAGAGGCGATTGAAAGCGTTCCAGGGGTGGCAAACGTCTATCGCGCAGAAGAGCTGGAAGATAGGCCGGCGACGGACAGCCCCATGCGAAGAGCTGAATCGGCGAGCTTCTTGAAGAGCAGGAGCGGAGATTTGCTGATAGTGCCCAAGCCCTTCTGGCCATGGGATTTTTCAACGCCCGGCCGGCCCCGGCAGTACGGCACGACACATGGGACGCCTTATTATTACGACCAACGAGTGCCGGTCTTCTTTATGGGCTTCGGGATTCGGCGGGGTGAGTATTACGGCACGATTACGCCCGCGGACATCGCGCCCACGCTGGCTTCGCTTTGCGGAATTACACTGGCGCCGCGAGATGGACGGGTGCTGGGCGAGGCGCTCGCGAAGCCGGCCCAGCCACAAACCGGAGGAAAGCCGGCTGCTCCGATTGTTCCGGGAGCGACGAGGCCGTGAACCCGCGACTTTTTCCACAGTTTGAATGAGCGCAAGAGATTTTGCGAAGACCGGGTGAGGCTTCGTGATACTCTTTGATGGAAGTGACTTCCGCAGTCGCCGTTGACCTGACCGTGCATGTTGGCGCGGTGCGCCTGCGGAATCCCATTCTCGCGGCCAGCGGAACCTTCGGCTACGGCGTCGAATTTGCCCACCTGGTAGACCTAAACCGTCTTGGCGGCATAGTCGTAAAAGGCCTTTCCCGCGAGCCCATGGAGGGTGCCCCCGCGCCCCGGCTCTGCGCGACTCCATCCGGGATGCTAAACGCCGTCGGGCTCCAAAATATCGGGGTTCGGGCGTTCGTGGCAGAAAAACTCCCAGTACTGAGAAAATACGATACGGCGATCATAGCCAATGTATTCGGCTACAGCGTCGAGGACTACGTCGAGGTTATCCGGGTTCTCGAGGATGCCGAGGGGCTGGCCGCCTATGAGCTAAACATCTCCTGCCCCAACGTCAACAAGGGAGGGATGCAGTTTGGGGGCGATTCGGGCCTAGTAGCCGAGGTCGTAGGGGCAGCGCGAAAGGCAGCAGTCAAGCGACCTCTCTGGGTGAAGCTTTCGCCGATGGTTGCAGACATTGGACTTATTGCGCGGACGGCAGAGAGTGCTGGCGCCGACGCTTTAACGGTGGCGAACACCTATCCGGCCATGGCTGTCGACCCTTGGACCGGGAAGTCCTGCCTTGGGAACCAAACGGGAGGACTATCCGGCCCTTCTATTAAACCGATCACGTTGCGCTTGGTTTGGGAAACGTATAAGGCCATAAAGACACCAATCTTAGGTGTCGGCGGTATCGAGACGGTCGAGGACGTGCTTCAGTATGTAGCGGCAGGTGCGACTGCCGTACAGGTCGGGACGGCCAGCTTTACTGACCCTACGGTCAGTCAGCGACTTGTGAAGAGGTTAGAGAGCGCTCTTTTCAGAGCTAAAACGTTTACTGTCAATGAGATAAGAGGTAAAGTTTTTGCAGATTTTGGTTGACATAACGACCATTTTGCGATACAATTTTTCGGATATGAGTAGCACAAAGAACACACTATGAGAAGACCACTCTTTGTTTTCTGGGCCGCATTCCGTTGGGTGCTCTTAATGTTCCTTGTAGTTCCCGTCATGGACGCCCCCCTTGTCGCGCACTTGAGCGCACCGGTTAAGCCGGTGAAGACTTGGGCTGGCAACGCCAGCTGGTATGGGCCGGGATTTAATGGAAAGAAGACCGCCAACGGGGAGCACTTCGACTGCGAGGCTCTGACAGCCGCGCACCCGAACCTTCCGTTCGGGGCCATCGTCCGAGTGGTGAACCCCCGGAACGGGAAGTTTGAACTAGTACGCATCAACGACAGAGGTCCCTATCAAGAGGGACGCGAAATTGATGTATCCTATCGCGTAGCCCGAAAGCTTGGTTTGATCCACTCGGGCGTGAGCCAGGTTCGGCTCGAATTGATGGAATTGCCAGAGAAACACTGACTCCGCCGAAATCGGGGTCTCACATGACCTTGAGCTTCGACGCCCATCCCCGCAGCAGCTTAATCGTGGCACTGGATTTTGATTCGTTATCCTCTGCCCTAAAATTCGCAAAACAGGTTTCTGATCTCGTAGGGATGTTTAAAATCGGCAACCAGCTTTTTACGGCTGCCGGACCTGAGGCGGTGAAAGAAATTGCGGCGCTGGGTCCGGGCATCTTTCTCGACCTGAAATTCCACGACATTCCAAACACAGTTGCAGGGGCGGTGCTTTCTGCCGCAGCCATGACTGGCGTGCAGCTTGTCAACGTGCATGCGCTCGGCGGCAAGGCCATGCTGGAAGCCGCGGTGCAAGCCATCAGTGCCGGCGTCCCAATGGGAGCAGACCGGCCGCGTTTGCTGGCCGTGACGATTCTTACGAGCATGGACCAGAAGTCCATGAAGGAAGTTGGAATCGGCGGCCCGCCGAAGAGCCGAGTCCTGAAGCTAGCCCGGCTTGCAAAAGAAGTTGGTGTGGACGGAGTCGTGGCCTCCGTCCAAGAAGCACGAGCGATTCGCAAAGCTTGTGGGCGCGAATTCTTGATCGTGACCCCAGGTGTGCGGCCCAAAGAGAAAGATGGGGAAGCCGCAAAACACGATGACCAGGCGCGTACGGCGAGTCCGACGGAAGCCATCAAAGCTGGTGCGGACTACATCGTGGTTGGCAGACCCATCCTAGCCGCTGAAGACCCTCGCGCCACCGCGCAGGCAATCGTCGACGAAATCGCTGCGGCGAAATAGTCATTCTTGGAAGTGGCTCGTCCTCCGGCGAAGCTGTTGTTTTCAACGCCGCTGAGTGGCAGGTAATGAGGACAGGATCGGGGGGGAGAATCGAACATGGCCGCTCTAAAAACGCTGAACGAAGATCCCCTCCAAGGTATTGCACCCGGGACTTGGGTCGCTATTTCCTGGGATCAAGAGAGAGTCGAAAGAACTGGCACAACCATCGAAGAGGCGATTAAGGTAGCAAAGGAAAACGGGGAACAAAACCCTTTCATCATAGGAGTTCTATCGGAAAACGCCGCGTTGATCGTGTGAATCGTGGCACGCCGCATCTTCAGGTACAGCAAAGCAAGCGTTAATCCTATGCTTTTCCTGCTCGACGAACGACCCTTAGCCCTTGTCTCGCGCTGAATCTTCTCATCGGTCGAAACTCATTTTCATGCTACGGACTCATTGATTCAGGTGCGAACGATTGCATCTTTCCAGCCTCGTTTGCGCGCCAGCTAGGACTTGCATTTCGGTCAGGGCGGCGTTAAAGAATTCCGCTGCATCAACCACTTACAGCAGTTCGGGTTTGACGGTGCGCTCATCCAGCCGCTAGCATCAGAATCTGTCGAATCATTTGCCGTGTATCCGAATCTATGGAGGTTCCTCTGAAAAGCGTAATCGTAGGAACCGCGGGCCATATTGATCATGGGAAATCTGCGCTTGTGGAAGCGTTGACGGGGACGCATCCGGACAGGCTCGCGGAAGAGAAGCGGCGCGGAATTACGATTGATCTTGGCTTTGCCTTTCTTGAAGAGAATGGCGTGAAATTTGGTTTTGTCGATGTGCCGGGCCACGAGCGTTTTGTGAGCAACATGCTGGCGGGGGCAGGGGGGATCGACCTGGTGTTGCTGGTGATTGCGGCGGATGAATCGATCAAGCCGCAGACCTGCGAGCATTTTGATATTTGCCGGTTGCTGGGAGTTACGCGCGGCGTCGTGGTGTTGACGAAAAGCGATTTGGTTGATGCCGACATGCTCGGGCTGGTGCGGCTGGAGGTCGAAGAGTATTTGCGCGGCTCGTTTCTGGAGCGGGCGCCGATTGTCTCGGTGAGTGCGAAGACGGGGACCGGCCTCGTCGAGTTGAAGAACGCGCTGCACGCCGTCGCTACGGAAATTCCTGGAAAAGATGCGGCGCGATACTTTCGGTTGCCCATCGACCGAGCGTTTGCAATGAAGGGGTTTGGAACGGTGGTGACCGGCACGCTGATTTCGGGAAGCGTTGGCGCAGAAGATGAAGTGGAAATGTTCCCGGGTGGCAAGCGGCTGCGCGTGCGCGGCGTGCAATCGGGCGGAAAATCCCTTGAGCGCGCTATTGCGGGGCAGCGGACGGCCGTGAATCTGGCGGGCATCGATCACGGCGATGTGAAGCGCGGGATGACGCTGGCTGTGCCAGGACGCTTTCGCGCCACGCGCAGGATGGATGTGCGGCTCACTCTGCTCCCTTCCGCGCGGAAACTGAAGCATCGCGCGCGTGTACATTTGCACGCAGGGACCGCGGAAACCATCGCTGAGATTTTTATTTACGGCGAACACACACTCTCGCCCGGGCAGAGCACGCTGGCTCATTTGCGTTTGCAGGATGACGTATTGCTTCAGCCAGGCGACCGGTTCATCGTGCGGCAATTTTCGCCGGTGGTCACGATCGGCGGCGGAGAAGTACTGGATTGCCTGGCAAGGCGGCCGACGGTGCGAGATTCGGGCCGGCCTGTGTTTCTCGAAATAATGGAACGCGGAAAGCGTGACGAAGTGCTTGTTGCAATGACGGAGCGCACGGCATTGGGTTTGGAATTCGACGAAATTGTCGCGCGAACTGCCTGGTTCGAAAACGAAGTGCGAGAAGTTGCTCAGAGTTCCAACGTGGCTGAGAGAATTAAGATCGTTTCGTCAGAACCACTGATTCTGCTGGGCCGAAAGGCGTTCGACGACGTGCGGCGGAAGATCGGCGAGCGGGTCGAACGGTTTCACAAAGAGAATCCGCTATCTCCGGGGATTGCCCGCGAGGATTTGCGCTCTAGTCTGGGAAGGCGTGTGCGGGCGGAGACGTTCCGTGCGGCGCTCGACGAACTGGCGCGCGAGAAGAAATTGGATGTACAAGGCGAGGTTGTGAAGCGGGCAGGATCTCAGATCGCGCTGCAGCCGGAAGAAGCGCGAGCCAAAGGGGAAATCGAAAAGGCGTTCTCTCAGGCTGGGTTGGCGGTGCCATTCGTGAAAGAGGTGCTGGCGAAACTCTCCGTCGAGGCCAAGCGCGCAGAGAAGTTGCTGCAAATATTGCTGCGAGAAAAAAACCTTGTCCGGGTAAGCCCGGAGCTCATTTTTCACCATGACGCGCTGGCTCATCTGAAAGAGCAGCTCGCTATGTATAAGAAGGCGAAGGGCGAGCGAATATCGGTGCCGATATTTAAGGATTTGACGGGCATCACGCGAAAGTATGCTATTCCCTTGCTGGAGTACCTGGACCGTGAGCGCGTTACGCGCCGGTCCGGGGATGAGCGTGTTATACTTTGAGTGTAGATAGTGCGTAGCCCCGGCGCGGGAGTGTGTTTATCCCGGCGCGAAAGGTAGGTGCCCTATGTGGGACAGCCCAATGCATTTGTTGATCGTTGCGATCGTGATTCTCGTACTTTTCGGGGGGCGCAAGATTCCTGAATTGATGCGCGGTCTTGGCGAAGGCGTGCGCGGATTCAAGGAAGGTATGTCCGGGGCGCAAGCGCAATCGACGCCACCGCCTCCAACGGCAGCAGCTCCGGCCGAGAAACCCTCGGAAGAGAAGAAGGCCTAAGAACAGTTTTCTGCGATATCAGGTAAAAGAAATAGTTTTTTCCAGGCGCTCTCTAGGCAGAGCGCCTTTTTTGTTTTCGGACTGTATCCTTGCGATCGTCCGCCTTCGTTGCTTAGCCTGTGTCAATTGACGTGACCATCCGCGAGCGTTAGAGTTTGGGCCGTGCGCACCTTTAATTTTCGAGCAAGTTTACGAACCTTTTAGTCTGATTCGCATTTACGAAAAGAAGGTAGTAAATGGATGTCAAGCCGTTACCGGCTCGTCCGAGGCTCAAACCCTTCACGAAACATGAAAAGGATCTCGTCAGAAGCTGCAACTCCGGCGATCACAGGGAGATTGGGCTTCTCCGGCGCGATAGAGGGAAATCATGAGTGCAACCCTTCCCGCCACCCGAGTGGAACCGTGCCCCACGTCCATGTCCCGGATCACGTCCATTGATCTGATCCGCGGCGCGGTCATGATCCTGATGGCAATCGACCATGTGCGAGTCTATTCGGGCCTTCCCGCCGGCGGCCCAACACCGGGCATCTTCTTCACCCGCTGGGTCACCCACTTCTGCGCGCCGGCATTTATCTTCTTGGCCGGAACCAGTGCCTTCTTCTACGGCCGGAAGCATGCGGACCTCTCCCGGCATCTTTTGATCCGCGGCGTTTGGCTCATCTTCCTCGAACTGACTTTCCTCCGCGTATCCTGGACCTTCAACTTCGATTTCGCGCACTACGAAATGGCTGGCGTCATCTGGGTTATCGGCTGGTGCATGATTCTGCTGGCAGGGTTGGTAAAACTGCCTCTCGCACTGGTGGGGACGATCGGCGTCGTCATCATCTCCGCTCACAACCTGATGGATCCATACCTCGGCAAACTGATTCCGGCGCTTCCCGACAACAGACTGTCGGGACTTTGGAAGATTCTCTACGTGGGCTTCTTTGCCGGGCCGGTACAGTTCGGAGCCGACGGTCCCAGCCTCATCGTGCTCTACTCGATCATTCCGTGGATCGGGGTTATGGCGGCGGGTTATGCGTTCGGCAAGATCTTGACGATGGAACCTTCGCGACGAAACCGCCTTTGTCTGGCGATTGGGCTCGGAGCCACGGGACTCTTCCTGGCGCTGAGGGGATTCAACCTCTACGGCGATCCGCGCCCTTGGCACGCCGCGGCGCAGGGGCCGAACGGCTCACAGCCAATGCCTGCGCTCCTCGCCTTCCTGAACACCACTAAGTACCCGGCATCGTTGGCCTTTCTCCTGATGACGGTGGGTCCTATTATTGCGTTGATCCCGCTGCTCGAAGGCGCGCGCGGGACCTTCGTCCGTTGGATCACCGTCTTTGGCCGCGTGCCATTCTTTTTCTACATGCTCCACATCCCGTTGATCCACGTCCTGGCGCTGGTGGTTTCGAAGATCAGGCTAGGCGAGGTGAGCCCCTGGCTCTTCACCAATCATCCGATGGGGAATCCGGGACCGCCCGAGGGGTACACGTGGAACCTCGGGTTGCTGTACGCTGTCTGGGCAGTGGCAATCGCGCTGCTGTATTTCCCATGCCGGTGGTTCGCCGATCTCAAAGCTAGGAAGAAGGACTGGTGGCTCAGCTACCTTTAGAAAGGGCCGATACGGTAGCGGCTTTCATTGGTGCGGCGTGCATTCCGCGCAACGCCTGGCACAGTTCGGGAACTCTAGAGCGCGCCGAGGCGATCCTGGCGGCGCATCCCGAGGTGGCGAGCAGCGACATACATACGGCAGCTATTCTTGGCGACGCTGCAGCCGTGCGTCGGTTCCTTGTACTTGATGCGCGCAACGCGACGACGAAGGGCGGTGCGTATGGCTGGGACGCGCTCACGCACCTGTGTTTTTCGAGGTATCTGCGTCTCGATCGCGCGAGATCCGACGGTTTCGTTGCGTCGGCGAGGGCGCTGTTGGATGCCGGAGCGAGCGCGAATACCGGCTGGATGGAGTTGGATCACGACCCGCATCCTGAGTGGGAGAGCGCGATTTATGGCGCCGCGGGGATTGCGCAGCATCCGGAGCTGACACGGCTGCTGCTCGAGCGCGGCGCCGATCCGAACGACGGGGAGACTCCTTACCATGTGGTGGAAACGTACGACAACACGGTGATGAAGATCCTGGTGGAGAGCGGCAGGTTGAACGATAGAAGTTTGACGACGCTGCTGCTGCGCAAGACCGACTGGCACGACTACGAAGGGATCAAATGGCTGCTGGGGCACGGAGCCGATCCGAATCGAGCAACACATTGGGGGAGGACAGCGTTTCATCATGCGGTGCTGCGCGACAACCGCATCAACATCATCGAGGCGCTGCTGGAGCATGGCGCGGACCCAACGCTTGTTGCGGAGCGGCCGGACACGCGGCAGACAGCCGGCCCCGCGATGTCGGGGGTCGTTATGGCGACGCGAAGAGGGCGCGGCGATGTGCTGGATTTGATGGAACGGCGCGGCATTGCGATCGAACTGCAGGGCGTGGAGCGATTGATCGCCAGCTGTGCTAGAAATGCTTCGGCGAAAGTGCGAACTGTTGCGGAGCAAGAGCCCGCGTTGGTTCGCGAACTTGTGGCGCAGGGAGGCAAGCTGCTTGCGGAGTTCGCGGGCGTCGGGAATACGGATGGCGTTCGGCATCTGCTTGATCTCGGCGTTGAAGTGAACGCAGTGACCCAAGATGGTGATCTTTATTTCGATGTGGCGAAGAACAGCACGGCGCTGCACTCGGCGGCGTGGCGCGCATGGCCTTCGACAGTAAAATTTCTTCTTGAACGCGGAGCGACGGTGAACGCGCTGGACGCGAAGGGACGCACGCCACTGATGCTCGCTGTGCGGGCCTGCGTGGACTCGTACTGGAAGCACCGGCGAACGCCGCAATCGGTGGAGGCGCTGCTCAAAGCGGAAGCGACCGTTCGCGGCGTCGAGTATCCGTGTGGTTACGCGGAAGTTGACGAGCTATTGCACGCACACGGAGCGAAACCTCGGGAATGAAGCGCACCTGCGCAGTTTTCTTAGTTGGCCAGAAGCATTTTGTGTTCAAAGAGTAGCGGAAAAGTTTTTCCAAAATAGAGAAACTGCACTTTCGGCCAGTAGTCCGACCACAACTTTCCTCTTACGCTTGGGTATTACCTAGTGTCCCGGATATCCCCGAATTTGAAATGCAACGTACAGGAGAGAGATATGAAACTCACTTGGTTGAAGTGGAGCACCTTGCCGATGGCAGTGTTGATTCTGGGAACGGCGGCAATGGCGCAAGAACAATCGTCTTCGCAGGGCTCGAGTGCGCCGGCGCCTGCTACACAGCCGGCAACCCCTGCGGCGAAGCCCGACCCGAGCATCGCGCAGCGGAAAGAAAATCAGCAGGACCGCATAGCGAACGGCGTGAAGAGCGGTCAACTTACCGCCGGCGAAACCGCCAACCTTGAGACCAAGGAAGCGGCGATCAACGGCGAAACAAAAGCAGACCGCGCGGCGAATGGCGGGAAGCTGACGAGCGCCGAGAAGACGCAGATCAATCAGCAGCAGAACGGCGTTTCCAAGCAGATTTATCAGGACAAGCACAACGCCAACACCGCGCAGTACGGCAATAACAAAGTTGGCCAGCGTCGCGAGAACCAGCAAGACCGCATCGCGCAGGGTGTCAAGAGCGGGCAATTGACGGCTGGCGAGACGGCAAAGCTTGAAAATCAGCAAAAGGGAATTAACCAGCAAGTGAAAGCGGACCGCGCGGCGAATGGCGGGAAGCTGACGCCTGGCGAGAAAACGCAAGTGAACAAGGAACAGAACGCGGCGTCGAAGAATATCTACAACAAGAAGCACAACGCCAAGACGCAGCCTGGGGCGAAGCCGAAGTCGTAAGTTTTCCAACCCCCTAAACGAAAGAGGTTCTCTCCGAGAGGAGGGCACCTCTTTTTTTGTGTTTGTGGAGTGCGGGTGCAGGAAGATTAATCCCCATCTGGAAGCGGACTGCCAAGATTCATCGCATGCAAAATGCACATGTGATGGGGCAGCGGTTGGCGTCCCACCTTACTAAAGAAAAGTGTCAGGGATGCTCCCGGTCTATTCTGTCAAGGATGTGCCCATGCCGGCCCTTTCGCCTCCGAGGGCTTGCGCTTCCTTGCCGGCGTGGAAGGCGCAGAGATGCGGATGGCGGTCACGGCGTGGATTGCGGCAGCGGCGGCCATCGGCGAACGTGAAAGAACACAAGGACGCGTGGTGGAGGTTGGGTGGTAGTTCAGAGTGGGACACTACCAAGATTCCAGTGAAAAATAATGAGCGGGAAGGGGGCGGAGAGGCGGCTTAGTCTTCGGACCAGCCGAGGTCGGCTAGGGCTTGGGTGATGCGGGATAGGGGCAGGCCGACGACGTTGAAGTAGTCGCCTTCGATGCGCGGGATATAGCGGCCGGCGCGGCCTTGGATGGCGTAGGCGCCGGCTTTGTCGTGGGGCTCTCCGGTGGCGAGGTAGCGCGTGATTGCTTCGGCGGAGAGCTGCGCAAAATGGACTAGCGTGGATTCGACGAAGGTGCGGCGCTCGGCGTCTGGTAGGCGGATTAGTGTGACGCCCGTTAGGACGGCATGGGTGCGGCCGGAAAGATTTTCCAGCATGTGGCGGGCGTCGTCGCTCGAGCGTGGCTTGCCGAAGATGCGGCCTTCAAGGGTTACGACAGTGTCGGCGGCGAGGACGATGCCGGGGCCGGCGGCGCGGGCGGCGACGAGTTCGGCTTTGGCGTTCGCGAGACGCTGGACGTAGTCCCTGGGCGGTTCGCCGGGGACGTGAGTTTCGTCGACGGGGGAGGAGACCACGCTGAAGGAGAAGCCGGCGTCGTGGAGAATTTCAGCGCGGCGCGGGGATGTGGAGGCGAGGATGAGTTTCATGAGAAAGGCAGAGCTTTTGACGTGTAAGGCTGGCGGCATGCTTCGCAGACGACGGCGTACTGTTTATTGAGATAGCTGCGGTTCTTGCAGCTCCACATGCCGTCAGGTTTGGCGTAGCCGCGTCCAAGCAGGAAACGCGCAAAAAAGGCAAGAATGGCGACCCAGCTGATTGCTGAGGCATAGAACCAGACGAATTTGTTTTCCTCAACGCTCTTGGGATCAGCTCCGAGCAATATTCCGATGAGTGTCACCACAAAAGGCACGAGGAAATAGCCGACGACCGTAAGGGTTCCCCAGAGCCAGGGCTTGCCGCCGCGCCCGCGCGCAAATGCGACAATACCGCCGGGAGTGAGGACAAGAAGTAAGATCTCGCCCATAATCATCCCCTCAGATAACGACGGATTCCTGGTATTCGCCGAAGACGCGGCGGAGGGCGTCCGAGATTTCGCCGATGGTGGCGTGGGCTTCGACGGCAGCGAGGATGGCGGGGAGGAGATTTTCTGTGGTGGCGCCGCGGCGCTGGAGTTCGGCTAAGGCAGCGTGGGTCTTTGCGGAATCGCGCTTGGCGCGCAGGGCGTTGAGGCGGGCGATTTGTGAGCGTTCGATTTCGGGTTCGATGCGGAGCGTGGGGATGGAGCGCTCTTCTTTTGCGATGAAGTCGTTGACCCCGACTATGATTTGTTCTTTGGATTCGATGGCGCGCTGGAAATCGTAGGCGGCTTTTTGAATTTCGCCCTGGACGAAGCCAGATTCGATGGCGCGCAACATTCCGGCCATGGCGTCAATTTTAGAAATGTAATCGGCGGCACCCTGCTCAATTTCGTTGGTGAGATGCTCGATGGCGTAGGAACCGGCGACTGGATCGATGACGTTGGTGACGCCGGTCTCGTGTGCGAGGATTTGCTGGGTGCGCAAAGCGATGAGCGCTGCGTCTTCGGTAGGAAGGGCCAGGGCTTCGTCCATGGAATTGGTGTGCAGGGACTGGCAACCGCCGAGGGCGGCGGCGAGGGCCTGGATGGCGACGCGGACAATATTGTTTTCGGGTTGCTGCGCGGTCAGGGAAGAGCCCGCGGTTTGGGCGTGGAAACGGAGGAGGAGCGAGCGAGGGTCTTTTGCTCCGAAACGATCACGCATAATTTTGGCCCAGAGGCGGCGGGCGGCGCGGTACTTGGCGATTTCTTCGAGAAGGTCGCTGTGGGCGTTGAAGAAGAAGGAGAGTTGGGGGGCAAATTCGTCGACGGCGAGGCCGGCGTCGAGCGCGGCTTGGACGTAGGCGATGCCATCGGCTAGCGTGAAGGCGACTTCCTGGATGGCGGTCGAGCCCGCTTCGCGAATGTGATAGCCGGAGATGGAGATGGTGTTCCACTTGGGGAGATTGTCGCGGCACCACGCGAAGATGTCAGTGACGATGCGCATGGCGGGGCGCACGGGGTAGATGTACGTGCCGCGGGCGATGTATTCCTTAAGGATGTCGTTTTGAACCGTGCCGGAAATTTTTGCGAGGTTGGCACCTTGCTTTTTGGCGACGGCGACGTACAAGCTGAGGAGGATGGCGGCGGTGGCGTTGATGGTCATGGAGGTCGAGACTTTTTCGAGCGGGATGCCTTCGAAAAGCGTTTGCATGTCTTCGAGGGAATCGATGGCTACGCCGACTTTGCCGACTTCGCCGAGAGCCAGAGGATGGTCGGAGTCCATGCCGATTTGCGTTGGTAGATCGAAAGCGACGGAGAGGCCGGCTTGGCCTTTGCTTAGGAGATAGCGATAGCGTTGGTTGGATTCGACGGCCGTGCCGAAGCCGGCGTATTGGCGCATGGTCCAGAGGCGGCCGCGGTACATTGTTGGATAGATGCCGCGAGTGTACGGGAATTCGCCGGGATAGCCGATGGACGATTCCGGATCCACACCGGTAAGATCGTCTTGGGTGTAGAGGCGATCGATGGGAAGGCCGGAGAGAGTGATGAAGTGCTCTTTGCGTTCGGCGGAGGCCTTGGTTTTTGTGTCAGACATTTTTGCGCCGATATTTTGAGCCAATCGCGAACAGGCAAAAGCAGGAGCGGCACGGCATGCCGTGCCCCTCCTAGAATAGATTACAACCTGCGGGCGCGGCGGAACGAACTTAGTGCGAAAAAAAAGAATACCAGGGCGAAGGCTACGGCTGTGGCGATGATCCAGTAGGATACGTCGCGCGTCCAGGAGCGCAGAGCGGCATTGAGCCAGAGGATTCCCAGAAATGCAAATGTAGCGCCGGCCAGCTCGAGGAAGAGTTGCTTCAGCGCGCGCCAAAAGCGCTGAAAACCACCCTGGCGACCCGCGGCTGGCGGTGATGTGGCTAGCGAGGACATGAATGCATCTTAGCGCAAAACAAGGCGTGAAATCCGGTGAGGAACGGAGTAGAAAAGCTGCGGAAGGCGCTCCAGACCTGCACTAACGTACTGTGAACCTATTGGAGACAACGCAAAACGAGGTGACTTGTATCCTAAGAAATGCGGGCCTAGAATGACAATTGAAGTGAGGGGAGCCGCCCTTGCAACTCGACGATCACCTGAAGAACTTGCTTCGTGAATTGGGACACGCAATCAATGATACGGTGTCCGACTCCGACCGGATCACAGGTGCCATTGCCGGAGTGCGCGCGCACGGGTACGACATCGTGCTGAAGCTGGATGCGACGATCGGGTTGGCGAAGCGGGATGCAGCCGCAGCCGAGGCGGCGAAGCTGACGACGCAGGACCGGCGCTTTTTGGAATCGTTGAGAATTCAGGTCGACCAAGAATCCTTTGATCAGATTCCGGACAAGAAGCCAGCGGCAAGGCTGACGATGACCCCGCAGGATGTAAGGTTTTTGAAATCGTTGAGGATTGCGACGGACGATATCGAATGAAGGCCCTGGCAAAAATCGCGGGATTGGGTGCTGCGGCGCTGGTGATGACCGGGGTTTTCAGCGCGCCGGTTCGCGCGCAGGTTCCCGAGGTGGTTAAGCCCGTCATCGTGGATACTGCCGTGCCGATCGTCGTGAATACAATCAAGCCGAAGCCGAAATATGTGGGGCTTGGCAAGTTTGAAGGTTACGTAATGCACGCGAACACTGTACAGATCACGGTGCGCGCAAAGGGAAATGATATGTCCCTCCAGACGTTCGCACTGTCGGAGCGAGCGTCAGCGGAAATGCAGACAGTCGTCGACCGGGGCGGCTACCAGTATGGCGACAAGGTCACGGTTTATTACGACGCGACATCGCTGAAGGCCCTCAAAGTCAAAGGCAAACCCTCCAGGCCACTTTGATTTACGGAACGGCGTCATGCTTCGCCTGCCTGCGGTCTCCGGCCGATTTTACCCCTCCCATCCAACGGAACTGACTGCACTGATTCGGGAATTCACAAAAACTGACGGCAACGCCACGCCCGGGCAGTTGAAAGCGTGCCTGGTGCCGCATGCGGGCTACGTCTATTCAGGGCATGTGGCGGGAGCGGTGTACGCGCGAATAGCGATACCGAAGAAATTAGTGATTCTCGGAGTGCGGCATTATCCACGCGGGGAAAATGCCGCGATTCTCTCTAACGGGGCGTGGAGGACGCCGTTAGGAGATGCACCGATCGATGAAGCTTTGGCGGAGGCGTTGTGCGCGGTTTGCCCGTTGTTGCGCGAAGACAGCGTGGCGCACAGCCGCGAGCATTCGCTGGAAGTGCAAATCCCGTTTTTGCAGGTGCTACAGCCGGGGTTTACGTTTGTGCCCGTCGCGCTCGGAACATTGCGTTTCGAGGATCTTGTCGCTGTAGGCGAAGCTATCGGACGAGTGCTGGCCGCGTCCACGGAGGAGATACTGTTGCTGACGACTTCCGATTTGAACCACTACGAAAATGACGCAACGACGCGGGTGAAGGATCGCAAGGCGATCGACCGAATTCTGGCACTGGACGCTCGGGGATTGTATGACACCTGCAGGATTGAGGGGATTTCCATGTGCGGATTGGGGCCAACCGTAGCTATGCTGGCGGCGCTGCAAGGCCTGAACGGTACACGGGCAGAGTTGGTGCGTTATGCGACATCGGGGGATGTTTCCGGAGATTTTGACGCGGTCGTGGGCTACGCCGGAATGCTCTTTTCCTAGGAACTTGCGAGTTTTTGATGGCTAGGCGATCGTCCTAGAAAAGAAAAACGGCTCCCAATCGAAGAGCCGTTTTTTTTAGAAATTTCCGAAATGAAGAATGCTTCAGTGCGGGCGGCCGCCTCCACCACCGCCGCCAGAGGAAGAAGCTGAAGCGTGTGACGCAGACGAGGAGGGCGTCGATGAAGCGCGCGAAGATGCGCCTCCGCCGGAGTAAGTGCCACCGCCTCCAACGCCGCTGGAGGAGCGAGGCGCCGGTGGCGGAGCCATTGAGCGAGAGGGAGGAGCCGTGGCGCGCGCGGGAGCGGATGCACTGGCGACACGCGTGGCTGTTCCGGTTGGAGGAATTTGTGTGATGTGATCGTTTCTAGCCCCACCCGGCACATTCTTTTCCGCAAGCGTTTCGACCTCGCGCACGGAAGGCTGGGCAGCATTGCTGTTCACAAAGCGGTGCTCGTGTGGGTCGTACATGATGGAAGAATCGTGGTTGAGGGAAACAATGCGCGTTCCGCTGCTTCCTTCCATAAGCGTGCGCGAAGTGCGCACGGGCGCCGTTGTAGCAACGAGACCGCTGCTAAGCGCATCGCGCTGCGGAGATTTCACGGTTTCCCATTTCTGTCCACCTGACGCGGACAGAGCCGGCGCCGTTGCATTTCTGGCGGGATCGACGGAGAAAACACCGTGCTCCAGGTTCAGCGGAGTCTTGCCGTTCTTATCGAGCGGGTGCATGGGCACGACAGCGAGCTGGCCGTTTTGGCGGACGAAAACGGCGGTAGTCGCGCGATAGAGCGGGTGAGGTGGATGGACGATGGGGGGAGGACGCTTTACAGGGTATCGGCCGTAGCCTCCGTAGCCGAAGTAAGGTGGCGGCGAATAGAACCATCCGCCGCAAGAGGCGTCAAAGAGCCAACCTCCATAAT
>DATDHE010000407.1:0-3089 GCA_036521695.1 Candidatus Acidiferrum sp.
ACTGTGGTCGTAGATACAGAAGCCAAAATCAAGAACCTCACCACTTTCAGGGATAACTTGAGGGCGATGCTTGCGAAGCCCACCGCGACAGTAAAGGACCTTGTAGAAATCCAGAAGCAATTGACTGACACTCAATCGGAACTGGATAGCGAGACAGCTCAGCGAAAAATACTCGCAAATGAAACAGAAAAGATTTCCGTCGAAGTCTCCTTCCGTGTGGAAAGGCCGAGGGGCAATGAGGGAGGCTTTGCGCAAATCTGGGATGCCTTCCGTGAATCGGGGGCAGTTTTGGCAGACAGCATTGCTTCTCTTATCTACACCATTGTCACAATCATTCCTTGGCTTGTATTGATTTTGCCCATTGGCTGGCTTTTGGGGAAAGCCTGGAGAAGGTTCAAGCTGCGCCGAAATCGAGCCGTCTCGCCACCAATATCCCCGCCTGCCGGGCCGAGCTGAGTGTGGCCCCTGATAAACGTTAGGGCTTTACCGGATGCGCGTTGTCCCTGAGGAGTGAACGCAGGCGGAGAGTTCTGCGCGCGTCCGGTAAAGCCCTAACGTCACACGGGAGGGACTAGTGTTTGCCCACTGCGGCGCAGACGGCCGAGGATGGCCATTAGAAGCGTGGCGAGGAAACCGGGGATGGCAGCGGCCACAAACATGTTGTTGGGGCGAAAGCCGAGGGACAGCAGCAGGCCACCAAGCAGAGGGCCGGTTATCGTGCCGATGCGGCCTGCACCCAAGGCCCAGCCTGCGCCGGTTGAGCGTATGACTGGGGGATAAGCCAAGCCTGACAGCGAATTGATTCCGGACTGGCAGCCTCCAGCGATCCCAGCGCCGAAGATAATCATCGAGAGCAACCAGAACCGCGGGTTGAACAACCCAATAGAAAGTACGCACAAGGCACCAAAAGCCAAGCCGCACGTCAAGACACGCTCCATTCCGAAGCGGTCGACAATAGGCGCAATGAGCAGAGGACCAGCGATGACGCCTGCGGCGTACATGGTCGTACCCAAAATCGCTCGAGCGGGACTGATGCCGGTGCTATGCAAGATAGCCGGCGTCCACTGAAGAATGAAATAAAAGCCGAGAAGGCTGAGGAGATTGATGGCCCAGAGCAGAGCAGTAGTGGACTCAAGGCCATTCTGAAACAGGGCCGCAACGAGATGGCGCTGATGTGTCTCTGTACCTAGCACAGCCGATTCCGGGAGCCACAGCCAAAGCACCGGCACAATGGCGAGCGGCAGCAGACCACCCGTCACGAAAATGGCAGGCCAGCCGAAAAAACCCACAAGCCGGCTTGCCAACAAACCGCCCAAGGTAAAACCGGTCCCGACGCCCAGGCAGGTCAAAATCACCAGCCGCCCGCGGGTCTCGGCTGGTGCAAAGTCCGCAGCGAGCGCGACGGCGAGGGGAATACCGCCGCCGAGGCCCAGCCCGGTCGGGAATCGAAGCGCCGCCAAGTACAAAGGCGAGGCCGCAAATGCGGAGAGAAGAGAGAAAAATCCGAATACGACGGCGCAGGCGATCAGAACCGGCTTGCGTCCCAGGCGATCACCGAGCAATCCCGCGAATAGCGAACCGAGCAGCAGCCCGACATTGCCCGCGGTCAGCACCGGAGTGAATGCTTGCGGATGAACCTTCCACACGTCGACCAGGGACGGGACCGCGTAGCCGACCGATGCGATGTCGTAACCTTCGAGGAAGAGGACCGCGCCGCATAACCAAGCTACGCGGAGATGCAGGCGGCCCGCCGGCATGGCAACTGCTGCTACTGCGTCGGCGCTCATTTTGCCTCCAATGATCCAACGTTCCATCTGCTCGCAATCTCTCGCGTATCTAATCGTGAGGCATGCGGCTAGTCCTGCTTGGACTTGGCTAGAACAATGGTTTGGACGAAAGAGTGCATGGGTGCCAGCTGACTTGTCAGACGGCGTTTGAGCCGTTGCTCGACTTGATCGCTGAAAGTAGCGAAGGCCTCGGCGTCGCCCTCACGTACGCGTACGAGCGCGGAGGCAAGCGACGGAACAAAGATCGAGCGGAAGAAAAGTACGTGCTTCGTGACCAGAGCTTCTTTGTCTCTATCACGCTCGTAGTCGGCCCAAGCAGCGTCGGGTAGTTCGTACATCTCGCAATCCTCAACGGTTAGTTGCTGGAATTTTCCGTTAGCCGCGAAGGGGGCGAGAAGATCGCGTTTCCGCCGAGGGAAGGCGCCAATCACCATTCTTGAGCGCTCTTCTGAGGTGATTGCGCCGTCAGAGGCCATTTCAGCCAAAACCGCATTCGCCTGCTCGAAAATAGGTTCGAAGCCGGCAGAACCATCATCGGCAAGTGCGGGAAGCACTACGACGAGGCGGCCTCCTGGATGGAGTTCCCGCGACCGCAGGGAGAGGAAGGCCGCCCAGTCCTGTGCGCTCTGGCGTTCGAATTCGGCACGCACTGAACCGGTGCTGAAGAGATAAAAGAAGTGGCCGGGAATCAGCGCGGGAATCCGGCTGAGCCAGACTGCGGCGTACGAGGACCATCCGAGATGGACTGAGTCGGGCGGGAGCACATTCTCGTAGAAAGATCTTCCGATGGCAGCGGGAAATACATGAGACTCGTCCAGAACATATCGGTCGGAGTCGGCATCCAAGACTCCGAAAAGCGAGTTGAAATCGTTCGATGGTTGGTCAATGTGAAACACAGAAATCGCGCGATTGGGACCGACGCGGCGTCGCAAGCCGCGGATCGCGACTTGCATTGGAATCATCGAGTTTTTCCCTTGTGACGATCCGTAGTCGGCGATGACGATAGGTTGGTCCGTCGTATCCAGCTCCACGTTTTGAACTGCCTTCTCCAAGAGAGGCATAGCCAGGGCAGCGCCGCCTGCCGGCAGCTTTGCATGCTTGTTGTATGAGCCTTTGCCTTCCATGACGCCGTGAGGTTGTGCGCCTGCGTTTAACATCCGGTCTTCCTTCTTTTTTCGGGCAGTAAGTCTCGATCGGTCGCTACGAATCCTGCAAGTCTGCGCCTAATGGCTGCAAGAATTCAAGCACCACAGAATCCCGCAGTGGGTGAGTTCATTTCTCGATGGGGGAACCCGCGATTAT
>DATDHE010000408.1:0-34573 GCA_036521695.1 Candidatus Acidiferrum sp.
GGCGTTTCCGCTGCTCATTCCACGCAACTTCATTGATAATGAGAAGCACCATGTGGAAGGCTTCTCGCCCGAGCTGGCAGTGGTGACGATTGGCGGCGGAGAAAAGCTGGCGGAACCGCTGGTGATCCGGCCGACTTCGGAAACAATCATCGGGCACATGTGGTCGAAGTGGATCCAGTCCTACCGCGACTTGCCGGTTTTGATGAACCAGTGGAACAGCGTGGTACGCTGGGAATTGCGTACGAAACTTTTTCTACGCACGCTGGAGTTTTACTGGCAGGAAGGCCACACGGCGCACGCAACGCGCGAAGAAGCGGAATTCGAAACGCGGCAGATGCTGGATATTTATACGGATTTTGCCGTGAATGATGCGGCGATTCCCGTGATCCCGGGGAAAAAATCGGATGCCGAGAAATTCGCCGGTGCGGACGTTACCTATTCAATCGAAGGCATGATGGGCGATGGCAAAGCGCTGCAGTCCGGGACTTCGCATTTCCTGGGGCAGAATTTTGCGCAGGCTTTCGAGGTCAAGTATCTCGACCAGGGCGGGCAGCTGCAGCATTGTTGGACGACCTCGTGGGGGCTTTCGACGCGCGTGGTTGGCGCCATCATCATGGTGCACGGCGATGACCAGGGGCTGGTTTTACCGCCCAAGCTCGCACCTTATCAAGTCGTGATCGTGCCAATTTACAAGACCGACGAAGAAAAGAGTTCGGTGATGGACGCTGCGCGAAAGTTGAAAGCGGAATTGGTTGCAACGAACGTGCGCGTCACTTTGGACGAGCGCGAAGGACCGAGTCCCGGCTGGAAATTCAACGATTGGGAGATGCGCGGGGTGCCGCTGCGCGTGGAGCTAGGGCCTAAGGATGTGGCGAAGGCGGCCGCCGTGCTGGCGCGGCGGGATCGTCCGGGTCGAGAAGGGAAGATCAGCTCGCCGCTGGCTGGAATGCCCCAGACCATCGAGAAGTTGCTCGTCGAGATTCAGGAATCGCTGCACGACAAAGCGCTGGCTTTCCGCAAAGCCAACACGCACGACGCGAAGACGTACGATGACTTGAAGAAGGCGGTCGAAATGGGCTTCGCGTATTCGTACTGGTGTGGAAGCACGGAATGCGAAGCGAAGATTAAAGAAGAAACGCGGGCTACCATGCGCTGCATTCCCATCGATCAAAGCCTGAGCGAAAGCAATTCGCGGGCTGGCGGGCCTGGGGTTTGCGTTTATTGCGGCAAAGCGGCTCGCGAGCGGGCCATTTTTGCCCGGGCGTACTGAGGCAAAAAGGCAATAGCCTGAAGCCTGACCTGCTATGCGCCCCCGTAGCTTTCCGGGAACACCTGGCCCTCCAACGTCTCGACACCCTGTAAGCAGGGTGCTAGCGTTAATTGAAAGACAGCAGCTGAATTCTGCCGCGCTATGCCGCGCTTTAGAGTCGGCGTTCACGGCCCCCGGAGAAGATTTACGTGCACTTTGCTGACACCCCTGAACGGATTTCGATGAAGCCTGGCCGCCCCGCGGAGCGAGGCGCGGTCACGCTGAAGACTGTCGTTCTTTTGACCGTAGCCGTGTTGGCGATCTATCTAGCAATCAAGCTGGTGCCGCCGTACGTTTCCGAATATCAGCTGCAGGATAAAATGCAGGAACTGGCGCGCTTCGGCATCGTGAACCGCTATACGGACGAGCAGATCCGGGACAACGTTTTCAAGGTGGCGCAGGATTTGGATCTTCCTGCGAAACGCGAAGACATCAAGGTCTCCGTGACGCAGTCCATCGTCAAGATATCGATGGAGTATACGGTTCCGGTCGATCTGCTTTTCTACAGCACTGAGCTGCACTTTTCTCCTTCCAGTGAGAACAAATCCATTATGTAGTGGTTTTGCTCGCGCGCTTCGGATGGCCAGAAACGGGCATGCAGCCACGGCTCTACCCGGACCTGTTCAGGCGAAACCGCTGGTGATACCTGTGAGGGCGACAGCTCTCCTTGCACTTAATCAGGCAACATTTCCCCTGCGAACTCCGTCTTTCTTAGTGCTAGGTATTGCGAGACAATAGAAGTTCAGCTCCGGGAGCCATCGTTTGCGCATTCGAATTGGAAAAGGGTTTTTCACTTCTAAACTAGGCTTGACGATCCTGGGGATCGTCTTTGCCATCTTCCTCACATCGGGCGGGATTTTCACTTATTACTACATCAAATATTCGCGGATGATCGACGCGCGTTTGTCCGGCAAGGTGTTGCAAAACACGACGCAGATCTTCTCCGCGCCGGAATATATTTCCACCGGGCAGGCTTGGAGCGCGGAAGATCTCACGACATACCTGACGCGCATCGGATACCGCCCCGAAGCGGACGACAACTCGCTGGGACAGTACACCGTGCAGGGAAACACGGTGGACATCCGGCCTTCGAAGCTTTCCTATTTTGGCGGTTCGAACGCTTTGGCAGTGCAGTTCAGTGGGAAATCGATCCGCTCGATTCGCCCGCTCTCCGGCGGGGGCAGCCTGGACACGGCGCAGATCGAGCCGGAGCTGATTACCAACCTTTTTGATAGCGCCAGGGAGAAGCGGCGGCCGGTGCGGTACGAAGATTTGCCGCCGGAATTGGTGCACGCGATTCTTTCCGCGGAGGATAAGCGGTTTTTCGACCATGGCGGATTCGACTTCATTCGCATCGTGGGTGCGGCGTGGGCGGACATTCGCCACAGCTCTTCGCACTATCAGGGAGCGAGCACCATCACCATGCAGGTGGCACGCACATTTTTCTTTTCGAATGAGCGGACGATGCGGCGCAAGGTGGCCGAGGCGATGGTTTCGATCGAGCTCGAGCAGCGCTTTAATAAGCAGCAAATCTTCGAGTTGTATGCCAACGAGGTCTATCTCGGGAACCGCGGGAGTTTTGGGATTCGTGGGTTCTCCGAGGCGAGCGTAGCCTATTTTGGCAAGGATCTTCGGCAGCTCTCGATCGCGGAGTGCGCATACCTCGCGGGAATCATTCGAGCGCCTAATTATTATTCTTCCGCGGACCGGCATCCAGAGCGCGGGGCGCAAGCGCGGGACCGCGTGCTGACGCAAATGCTGGAGAACAAGTACATCACGCAAGAACAGTTGGATGAAGCGAAGCACGCACCGCTGAAGATTGTGCGCAGCGCGGGCTCGGCGAGCGAAGCGCCATACTTCGTGGATATGGTCAAGGACCACCTTCTAGACAAGTATTCTGAAAATGAGTTGCTGAGCCAGAACTTCCGCGTGTACACGACGCTCGATCCAGCGCTGCAGCGTGCCGCGGCGGCCGCGGTGGATGCCGGCGTCAAGAACGTCGATTTGCTGTTGGCGAAAAAATATGAGAAATGGCGCAAGGAAGCCGCCAAGAAGGGAAGCACTGAGGCGATTCCGCAGGTGCAGATTGCGCTCGTAGCGATTGATCCGCGAACGGGGGAGATCAAAGCCGTGATCGGGGGTCGCGATTACGGGCAGAGTCAGTTGAATCACGCTTTGGCGCATCGCCAGCCCGGGTCGGTGTTCAAGCCGTTTGTTTATGCCGCTGCTTTTGACAATGCGGTGGACGGCGTGCAGCCGGTGATTACGCCCGCAACGACGGTCGATGACGAGCCCACGACGTTCGAATTCGACAACAAAGAGTACACGCCGAACAATTACGGCGAGAAATTTATGGGCCATGTCACCGTGCGGGATGCGCTGACGAATTCTCTGAATGTGGCGACGGTGAAAGTCGCTGAGCTAATCGGCTACGGGCGCGTTGTACAGATCGCGCGACAGATGGGGCTGGGCAACAACATTCAAGCCACACCGGCGGTCGCTCTGGGCGCGTACGAAATGACCGCGGTGGATGTGGCGGCGGGCTATACCGCGTTCGCGGACAATGGCGTGCGGGCGGAACCGCAATTCTTGCATAGCGTGGTGAGCGCCGATGGCAGCGTGTTGGAGAAATTTACGCCGCAGACGCACCAGGTGCTTGATCCGCGCGTAGCCTTTCTGGTCACTAGCTTGCTGAAAGATGTATTGAATAAGGGCACCGGCGCAGGTGTTCGCGCGAGGGGCTTCACGCTGCCCGCGGCTGGGAAGACGGGAACTTCGCGGGACGGTTGGTTCGCCGGATACACCTCAAACCTGCTCACGGTAATTTGGGTCGGGTTTGACGACAACCGCGACCTCGGTCTGACAGGTGGCGCGACGGTGGCGCCGGTTTGGGCGGACTTCATGATTCGCGCGACGACGCTCCCGGCGTATCGCGACGTCAAGGATTTCAGCATGCCAGATGGCGTGCAGTCGGTTCTGATCGACCCTGAATCGCTGGAACTTGCCACGCCAAACTGTCCGACGACGCGCGAGGAGGTTTATGTCGCCGGGTCAGCTCCGACGGCGTTTTGCGAACTGCACGGCGGGAGCGCCGCGGCTGCTTCTTCGGGTTCCTGGCTGTCCCGGGTCTTTGGAGGTGGCGAACCCAAACCACCGCAAACCGATGCGCAGGGCAAGCCGATAACACCCTACGATCCGAACCGCCCACCGGATGCGACTGGCCAAGGGACCAGTGACCCGAACGCCCCTCCTGGCGAAAAGAAAAAGAACCCTTTACAGAAAATTTTTGGTATCTTTGGTGGCAAGAAGAAGGACCCCGACAAGGCTAAGCCTCAGCCAGTAACGCCTCCGCCGGAGAAGGGAGACTCGCCATGATTCAGCTACGAATGGCGTTTCCAGCTGGTATTCTCCTCTTAAGTCTTGCAATTACTGCAACAGGTCAAACACTCGAAGGTACACGGTCAATGGTTATGGCGCCCGGAGTGGCGCAAGTACCTTCGCCGCAGGACCCCGTAGTTGTGGTGCGCCCGGAGCTTACCGACGAGCAGATGGGCGACCTGTATATGGTCCGTAAGCAGTATCGCGAGGCCGCTGGGCTCTTCAAGAAGCTATCAGATCAAGAACCGCGGAATCCTGTCTATTTGAACAAGCTGGGCATCGCCCTGCATCAGCAGGCCGCCCTGGGGTTGGCTCTGAAATACTACGAGCGAGCCGTCAAAGTCGACCCGCGATACGCAGACGCGGAAAACAATGTGGGGACGATTTGGTATCAGCGCAAGAAATACGAAAAGGCCGTAAAGGCGTACCAAAAGGCGATTGCGATCCGAAGTGACATGGCTGTGCTGTACAGCAATCTGGGTTACGCGTACTTTGGGGACAAAAAATACGAAGAGGCCATATTTGCGTTCCGGCACGCATTGATACTCGATCCACAGCTTTTCGAGCATAACGGATCGCGCAGCGGGTCAATCTTGCAAGACCGTTCTGTTGAAGACCGCGGGCGGTTTTATTACCTGCTGGCGAAGTCTTATGCCCAGGCCGGCGACCTCGACCGCTGTATCCATTACCTCCGCAAGGCCAAGGACGAAGGCTACAAACAGTTCACGGATATAAAGAAAGACCCGGCATTTGGCGCGGCTCTTAAGGATCCCACGGTTCAGGAAATGCTCGTGGCGAAGCCGCCGGACGCCACGCAGCTGTAACGGACGTCCCGCTTCGGAAGGCGTGGCCTGCACCGAAACCCGCGCGACCAACTGCCAATTAGCACGGTCATTGTGCCCAGCGCAGATAATTCTCGATTCATGACTCAACTGCCCCGTGTGCCTGACACAGATGTGCAGCGCGCCGCGATGAGCAAGCTCAACTTCCTGGTCGGAAAATGGACCGGAGAGGCGCGGATTTTTCGTGGGGCTGGGGAGTGCCTAGACCTGGTTCAGACCGAGGAGGCAGAATTCAAGCTGAACGGATTGGTCCTGATGATCGAGGGAATTGGATGCAATGCGGCCGATGAAAAACCCACGCTTCAAGCTTTGGGCATGATCTCTTTCGATGATGAGTCTGGAATCTACCACATGAGGGCTTACAACGACGGCCGTTATCTCGAGACCGAGGTGAAGCTGGCCGAAAACGGTATAGGAATGACATGGGGCTTCACCTTGGGAGAAATCAAAACTAGCTCCCTGATGCGAATTAGCGAACTGGAGGACTGGACGGAACTCCATGAGATAACGATAGGCTCTCAGCCTCCACGGAGACTTATGGAGGTCAGGGTCAGCTCTCAGCTTAGGCGACCCAGCTCGCATGGTCCAAAGGGGGCCAGAGCATGAAGTCAACACTTGCATCCGCCCTGATGTGCTTACTCATCGTCGGCGCGGCGCCGTCCTTATCCGCCAAGGCTGTCACGGCCAAGATCATCATCATTGGCGAGGCCTTGAATGGCCAAATCGAAATTGCAGACCCCGGCATCCTCGCTCATTTCAATATCTGGGCCGGGCCTGGGGCGAGCTCTAACGAAGCCCAAGGGCTTATTGTCGATTGGTCTCAAGGCAAGATTTCCGCTCCGCCACGCAGACTCCCACTTTACGAAGTCTTCTTTTACGAAGACGCCGGGAATCATCAGGAGAAGCTCGCTTATGTAGTGTCTTACAAATACGATCCTTCCACTGGGCAAGGCTACGTGTACGTGCCGGGCAGGACGGAGAATTGGTATGGCACCAACGTGGGCACGATAATTCGGGGAGTGGAGGGAAGCTGGTTCCACGCCTGGAGCACCTGGCAGGAGGTCGCGACACCGCTTATCGCGAAGGCGAAATTGACGGTCGCAAGTTCCTATTTCCCTGGCAGCCCTCGTTCTTAACCTCGTAGAAGTGCGATAGAATTCTCGCGTACGCCGCAGATTCTTTGTCGATAAATTTAATACCAGCGCTACCGCGCTGATGGAAGGAGACTTCTCGCTTATCGAATCCTAGGCCCACGGCATGTCGTCTTGCCCGGCAATACCGAGGGATTTTGGGAGAGACGTGAGTCGTTGGGCAGGTACGTTGAAAGAGCAAATGCTGTCACCGGCGTTCCGGTTATAGGGTCACTCGACCTCTTAAACTTCAATGGAATGCGCTTTCTCGCCGGTCACCTAAGTATTGAATGCACTTTTCTCTTAGAGCAGTATCGATACCCGGCCGCTGGAATCGGGGTCGAGTCTGGCGATGTCGTCATCGATGCCGGGGGATGTTTTGGCGACACGGCTCTGTATTTCGCGCAAAAAGCTAATCGTGTTTTTTCCTTCTCAGAAGTAGCTCGGACCTGGCGGAGCATGCAAGCAGCAGAAAGCGCTTTAGCACGCGGTTTGTGAATCTGCGCAGCATTCCAAACATTCCAATTGTCGCCAACGTAACGCTTCTAGCGAGATACTATTCGCGCTCCTCTGCTACAATCAAATGAGCATGAAGCAGTCTGTTTTCAGCGCGCATTTACTTGTCCTATTTTGCACACTTGCCCTTTGTTGTTCGGCCCCTCTTTCTGCTATTGCGCAACAACCTTCCTCAGCTGCTGGGACCGCCGCAAGTGTGCGCGGATCGGCGTCTGAGGTTTCCCAACAGGGGATCTATCTTGTATTCCCGTTCGAGAATGCCGGGGCATCGCCGCGGTTGGACTGGCTTGGCGAGGGGCTTGAGGAACTGACGATTCAGCGTTTATCTGCGGCGGGTCAGCAAGTGTATTCGCATAGTGGGCGCTCGGGCGAGCTGGACCGCTCGGGGCTTCCGCCCACAGCAAAACTGAGCCGCGCCTCGATGCTGCGCATTGCCCAGAACATGGACGCGGATTTTGTTATTTTTGGCAGGTTTACGTCTGACGGGCAGACGCTCATGGTCGAGGCTCAAATTTTACGGGTGAGCCCAACGAGGCTGCTTCCGGCGATCCGGGAAACGGGCCCGCTCGATTCGCTAATGGACATGCATGTGCGGCTGCTTTGGCGTTTGCTTTCGGCCAACGATCACGCCTACCCGCGGACTCTCGAAGAATTCTCGAAAGCGCAGCGGCCTCTGCGGCTCGATGCGTTCGAGCACTACGTCCGCGGATTGCTGGCGAGCGAGGATGATCCGCGGCTGCGCGAACTTCGGGAAGCCGCGCGGCTCGAGCCCGACTGGCCCGATCCTGATTTCGCGATTGGCGACGCCTATTATGCGCGCAGGGATTGCGACTCGGCGCTGATTTGGTTCGCGAAAGTGCCGAAAACGCACGATCGCTACGTTGAAGCGGTGTTCGCGACGGGAGTTTGCCGGTTGCTGATGAATCAGCCGGAGAAAGCGGAAGAAGTTTTTTTGTCGCTGCAAGGAGCCTTGCGGAACAATCTTGTTTCCGGCGCGGACCTGCCGGAGATTCTGAACAATCTCGCGTTGGCGCGCGCGCGGCAGAACAACACAACGGCAGCAATTGCGGATCTTCGCCGAGCGGCGGAGCTTGACCCCGACGAGGACGACTACCCCTTCAACTTGGGATTGTTGGCGCTCGGCACGAATGATTTCGCCGGAGCCGCCGGGTATTTTCGCGAAGCTTCCGGCCGCGAGCCGGACAAGGCGGAAAACCGCGCGCTGATGATTCTTGCGCTCGAGAAAGCGGGCAAGAAGGCGGAAGCCGATCAAGAGCGCGACACCGCGGCGGAGACGTTTGGCCCCGACGCGCTTCCTGTGGTGCGCTTGGACACGAAGAAAGATACGCTGCTGCATCTTGAACGGGTTCGCGCGGAGATGGATACCACCGCGTTGCGATTAGAGATTGTATCGGCTAACGATTCCGCAAATGCCGCGGCTGCCGCAGTCGTGGACACTCCCGCGGCGCACTTACGGCGCGGGCGGCAGGAACTCTCGGCGGGGCGCGTGGATGCCGCGGAGAATGAATTTCGCGCGGCACTGGCTGCCGATCCAGGGAGTGCATCCGCGCACAACGGACTAGCCGAAGTGTACCGGCGCCGGGGCAAGCTAGATGACTCCGCCAAGGAGTTGCAAGCTTCACTGGAGATTCGCGATTCCGCTGCGGTGCGCACGACGCTCGCGCGTATTTATCTGGAGCAGAAAAAATTGGATTTGGCGCGCACTGAATTGGAACGAGCGCTGAAGCTGGCGCCCAAATATCCCGATGCGAAGGAATTACTGGAACATTTGCAGAAAGTAAAGCCGTCCGGAGGCGCACCATGAGTGCTCATCGTTTGGTTCAAAGATTTTGTGATTTTAGAGATTTCCCTGCTTCAGCGTTGACGATTCTTTGCGGCGTCTGCGTCGCGACGGCGTTCCTTGTTCCTCCATCGGCCACGGCCGACGAGCATTCCACCAATCCAGTTGTCTTGCGGCTCAAACTCGACCGCGTTGTCGCACCGGTGCTGGCCACTTACATCGACGAGGGAATCGCCGACGCCGCGAATCGGCATGCAGCGCTCGTTCTGATCACCATGGATACGCCCGGCGGTCTGAGTGACTCGATGACGGATATTATCCAGCACATTTTGACTTCGACCGTGCCGGTGGCGGTCTACGTGACGCCTACTGGTGCGCGGGGTGCCTCGGCAGGATTCTTCATTCTTCTCTCCGCTGACATTGCGGCGATGGCCCCGGCAACGCACACGGGTGCGGCGTCTCCGGTGATGGAGATCGGCGGATTCCAGTTGCAAATTGACGAGACGATGCGCAAGAAAATTCTAAACGATGCGCTGGCCTTCTTGCGGAGCTACACGGAGAAGCGCGGCCGCAACCCAACGCTTGCCGAAACCGCGGTGACAGATGCGAGAGCGTTCACAGAGAAAGAAGCGCTTGATGGGAAACTGATCGACCTGATCGCGTCTTCTCCCGATGATCTTTTGCATCAACTCGATGGCCGCACGATCACGCGATTCGACGGCACAAAGTCGGTTCTGGCTCTAAAGAATGCCTCGATCGCCTCGTTCGAGCTTTCCGCACGTCAGAGTTTTCTCGCGCGCATTGTCGAGCCCGATGTTTTCTTTGTGCTTCTGATGGTCGGCGTCCTCGGGTTGTACACCGAGTTCACGCATCCGGGGATGATCGCGCCCGGCGTGATCGGAGGTATCTGCGCGGTACTGGCGCTCTATGCTATGCACCTGTTGCCGGTAAATTTCGCGGGAGTGCTGCTGATAGTCCTGGCGCTCGCGCTATTTATCTTGGAGGCGAAGTTCACGAGTCACGGTGTCCTTGCCATCGGCGGCATCATTTCGATGATGCTAGGCGCGATGTTTCTGATCCGTTCGCCGCTGACTTCAGGTGGTGTGAGTCTGGGTGTCGCGCTAGCGGCGACGCTACCGTTCGCGCTCATAACGATATTTCTGATGCGGCTGGTACTGCGTTCGCGCTCGTGGAAATCGACAACAGGAAGGGAAGAGTTGATTGGCGAAGAGGGAGTTGCCATCTCCGGGCTGGGTGCTGGCACGGAAGGGGTGATCCGCGTTCATGGCGAGCTTTGGCAAGCCGTCTCCTCGCGGGCGGTGCCGGAAGGAAAGCCCGTGCGGGTCCGCAGCGTGGAGGGTCTAAAGCTGCATGTCGAGCCGGAGGAAGCAGCGATCGCCGAAAACAAGTAGAATGCGTTCACGTTTAGGAGGGTAATCATGCCAGAGTTCGGTCTTCTTGGGGCTGCGTTGATCGTCGGGATCTTTCTGATTTGGTTTTGGAATTCGCTTTACATCATTAAGGAGTGGGAGCGCGGGGTGGTCCTGCGGTTGGGGCGATTGCTGCCTGAGGCCAAAGGCGCGGGCATAAACTTGGTTTTTTGGCCAATTGAAACGCTCTATCGCATCAACCTGCGCCTCGAAACACTGGACGTTCCGCCGCAAGATATCATTACGCGCGATAATGTTTCCGTCAAAGTGAACGCAGTTTGTTATTTCCGCGTGGTGGACGCCAATCTCGCGATGTCTCAAGTACAGAATTATCAGTACGCGACGTCCCAGCTTGCGCAGACCACTCTTCGCAGCATCGTCGGCCAATTCGAGCTCGATGAAATTCTCTCGCAGCGCGACAGGGTGAATGCCAAGCTGCAGGTGATTCTCGATCAGGACACCGAGCCGTGGGGCATTAAGGTCTCCAAGGTGGAAGTGAAGCAGGTCGACATCCCCGAACAAATGCAGCGCGCCATCGCGAAGCAAGCCGAAGCGGAACGCGAACGCCGCGCCAAGGTCATTCACGCCCAGGGCGAATTCGAAGCGTCGCAAAAACTCGCCGATGCCGCGAAAGTTCTGGAGACTCAGTCGTCCGCAATTCAGCTGCGCTACTTGCAGACTTTGACGGAGATAGGTGTCGAGAAGAACACAACGATTGTTTTCCCCCTGCCCATCGATATCATTAATAGCTGGGTACAAGCGTTAGGGGGGCAGAAAAAGTAAGAATGGCTTCTGGGGGAAAACGAGGGAGCGCCGGAGAGCGAGTGCTCGAAGGACGGCACGTCATCGGCTTATTCATGCTGATGCTGCTGTTTTCAGGCGTGTTCTTTACGCTCGGTTACGTCATGGGACGTAATCAATACGACGGCCAAGTGCGCGCATCCACGAATCTGCGCGGTTTTCCGGATTCCGCGGTTTTGCCGAAGCCCGAAGTTGCGCCAAAGCCTTCAAACAAGAAGCCAGCCTCCGAATCCCAAGTCGAAACGCCGCCTGCAAATCCCGATTGGGAGTTTTACCACGCTGGCGATTCGAACAAGACCGACGATCATCTGAAACCGGTCGCATCTCCTTCGATAAACCCTTCCGCAACATCCGCAGTGGGAAAAAGCGGCAATCCCGCGAAGCAACAGCCCAGCGCGATTTCGAAGACCATCGGTGTTGCGCCTCTCAGCGTCGGCGGAGGTACCAGCTTACAGGTCGCGGCGCTCACCAAAGAATCAGACGCAATGGCGCTTGCGAATACTCTGCGCAAGAAAAATTTCCCAACCTTCGTACAGTCCCCGCAGGGCGACAAGTATTACCACGTGCTGGTCGGTCCCTACGCCGACCAGAAAGCTGCGGACAACGCCAGGAAAGGCCTCGAGGTGGCCGGCTTCAAGGCCATCGTCAAGCACTGATGCCTGGGCGTCCGTGGCTCGGCTATTTTCGTCCGCATCCCGGAAGTGATACTCCCACATGGCTCAGGCTTTTTATTGCCACGGTCTCCGGCGCGGCGCTCTCGTTTTCCTACACCGGTTTTTACCTCAGCATTTATTCCTGGGTATGCGTGGGAATTCTGTTGATTGCGCTTTTCGGGGCGAGTCCGCGCGTGGCGTACGCCTGCGGATTCCTGCACGGCATCTGTTTTGTGCTGACGTCCGTCCCATGGATCGCGGAAACACTCTCCCTGCATGGCGGGCTCTCTCGCGCCGGTGGATGGGGCGTCTTACTGCTGATTGCCTCTGTTTGGGCCGCGGCGAACGGCGCGGTCACTTGGCTGATCAATCGGCTTTCTCGGCGGAGTATCACGCTGGCCTGTCTTGGCGCGCCCTTCCTCTGGGTTTCGCTCGAGATGTTTCGCACCTGGCTGCCGGAGATCAGTTTTCCGTGGAACTTGCTTGGCTATCCAGCTTCATCAAATGCGGCTCTGGTGCAGCTCACGACTATTACAGGAATCTACGGTTTGTCGTTTCTCGTCGCGGCGTTCAATGCGCTCCTCGCCTGGAGCGACGCGGATACGAAATATTCGCCAAAGCGGCGGCTTGGGATTCTGGCAGGTGCTGCAGCGCTAGTTCTTGTAGTGATGATCGCGGGGCCACCGATCGTGCCGGTGCCAGCCGCCAAGCACACCGCGCGCGCCGTGCAGGTCAATTTTCCTGAAGCGCAGGAGTACCCGGCCGATTGGTTCACGCAACATGCTTCGGAAATGGCTGAGATACAGCGCCTAAGTCTCGCGCCTTCGCCACACCATCCCGATCTCCTGGTATGGCCGGAAGCCCCTGCGCCCTTTTCGTTTCAAGATTCGCAATTCGCTTATTTGGCTTCAAGCGTGGCCGTTCGCTTCCAGCATCCCTTCATCGTTGGCGTGGTGGAGTGGAAGCCGGAGACCGTTTCCACCGGCGGAAAGACTCACGAGATTATGGCACCCTATAACAGCGCATTGATGTTTGACGCGCAGGGGCACCGGGATTTCTCTTACGACAAGGTCCATCTCGTTCCGTTCGGCGAGTACGAACCGTTTCCACTCATCCATCGCGTGGTGAGCAACGTCTCCAGTGAAGTGGGCGGCTTTCGCAAAGGCACCAAATACTCCGTCGGCGCGTTTCCGAACGGCTATTCATTCGGAGTGTTCATTTGCTACGAGGCGATCTATCCCGGCGAGATTCGCCGATTTGCCGCCAACGGTGCGCAGCTCTTTGTCAATATTTCGAATGATGGCTGGTTCGGGCACTCGGCCGCCGCCGAGCAGCACCTGCGCATGGCGCGTGTCCGTGCGGTCGAAAATCGCCGCTGGATCGTGCGCACAACGAACAGCGGCATCACCGTTTCGATCGATCCCTATGGGCGGATTCTCCGCCCGATGCCGCCGGACGTGCGCGCCGCAGCCGATTTGCCGTACGACTTTCGCACGGACAAAACTCTCTACACGCGTTTCGGCGATTGGTTCGCCTGGCTCTGCGTACTGGTTTCCGCTATCCTGTTAGGACTAACTTTTAGAAAGGCTGTTTAGCGACCGGCCAAGTTGCCGGACACTCCCTGACACAACATGATTCTCGAAGACCTCCAACACCGCTACGAAGGCCTCAAACCCCGCATCACGCTCGTCCGGAGTTATCTTTGACGCGCCGCAATACCGCGAACGCCTGAAATCGCTGGAATCCCGCGTGGCTCAACCCGACTTCTGGAACAACCAGGAAGAAGCGCAAGCCGTTCTGCGCGACCGCAAGCGCGCCGAAGAACAAATTGACGCCGACAATAAGCTCATGTCCATCTCCGGCGACATCGAGACTTACGTAAGCCTCGCGACGGAAGAAACCAACGCCGAGCAGCGCAATGAACTTCTGAAAGATCTCGACCGCGAGTTAACGGCCGCCGAGAGTTATGTCGGCGAGCTAGAAACCAGGACTCTTCTCTCCGGCGAAACCGATCACCTCAACGCCATCATGACCATTAAGCCCGGAGCCGGCGGCACGGAGTCGCAGGATTGGGCTTCCATGCTCCTGCGCATGTATCTGCGCTGGGCGGAGCGCAAAGGCATCAACGCAAGTGTGATGGACGAAACTCCCGGCGAAGAAGCGGGCATCAAGTCCGCGACCATCCAATTTGCTGGCGAAAACGCCTACGGTCTTCTTACGGGAGAAACTGGCGTGCATCGTCTGGTGCGTATCTCACCTTTCGATCAAGCCGCGCGCCGCCACACCTCATTCGCTTCCGTCTTCGTGATTCCGGAAATTGACGATAAAATCGAGATTAACATTCGTCCCGAAGACCTGCGGGTGGACACGTTCCGATCTGGCGGCAAGGGCGGACAGAACGTGAACAAAGTCGAGACCGCTGTCCGCATCACACACCTCCCCACCAACATCGTCGTGGGTTGCCAGGCGGAACGCAGCCAGCACAAGAACCGCGAGCTAGCCATGAAGATGCTCCGTTCGCGGCTATATGACCTCGAAATTCAAAAGCGTCAGGCCCACACCGACAAGCTCGACGAAACCAAGCTGGAGATTTCCTTCGGCAGCCAGATTCGTTCCTACGTCCTGCAGCCCTACCGCATGATCAAAGACCACCGCACCAAGTTCAGCGCCGGGGATGTCGACCGTGTCATGGACGGCGATATCGACCCGTTCATCCGCTCCTACCTCATGGCCAAGAAAACCAAGGGGAGGCTGGATGTTCAGCTGGATGACGACGAGGACGCCGCCTAGACCTATTTATTCTCGCCCCCAAACGCTGCACCCAGACGCCGTTCACCCCCCATTTTCGACCGTTCGCTGCGCGTATAACCCTTTTAAGCTCAAGGCGTTGATTCTTGGACCTTGCGATGTTAGTTTTGTTAGGTTAATCCAACGCACTGTGAATAGCATGTCTTGGCGGCTGGATCGCCGCGGTTCACGAAGGAGAATGTCTTTTGAGCGAAGCCTTACGAAACTTCTTGTTTACGTCGGAATCAGTCACCGAAGGCCATCCGGACAAGATTGCCGACCAGATTTCCGACGCTGTTCTCGATGAAGTAATGAAGCAGGACCCGAAGGGGCGTGTGGCGTGCGAGACGCTAGTCACCACGGGCCTTGCCGTAGTTGCCGGTGAAATTACGACGAGCGCGATCGTTGACTACGACATTCTGGTCCGCAACACGATCCGGGGGGTCGGCTACGACCGCGCGAAATACGGCTTCGATGCCGAGACCTGCGCCGTCATGTGCACCGTTAAGCGCCAATCGCCGGACATCGCCATGGGCGTCGATACCGGCGGCGCGGGTGATCAGGGCCTGATGTTCGGTTTCGCGTGCGACGAAACTGCTGAACTGATGCCCATGCCCATCCAACTCGCCCACCGCCTCACGCAGCGCCTCTCTGAAGTTCGCAAGTCCGGGAAAGTTGATTTTCTTCGTCCCGACGGCAAGTCCCAAGTCACTATCGAGTATCGAGATGGCCGTCCCGTGCGCGTCGATTGTGTTGTCATTTCGACGCAGCACAGCGAGAAGGTTTCTAACGCCGACCTGCGCGATGCCGTCGCTGAGCATGTGATTCGCCCCATCATTCCGGCAGCGATGCTCGACAGCAGGACCAAATATCACATCAATCCTACGGGCCGCTTCGTGATCGGCGGACCGATGGGAGACGCAGGCCTGACCGGACGCAAAATTATCGTGGATACGTATGGCGGTTACAGCCGCCACGGCGGCGGCGCTTTTTCCGGCAAGGATCCTTCAAAGGTGGACCGCTCCGCCTGCTATATGGCGCGCTACATCGCGAAAAACATCGTCGCAGCAGGTCTGGCGCGCAAAGCGGAAGTTCAGCTTGCGTATGCCATCGGAGTGGCCGAGCCCGTCTCCGTGATGGCCGAGACTTTCGGCACGGCGGCCGTTTCCGAAGAGAAAATCACCGCGCTCATACGCGAATACTTCTCGTTGACGCCAAAAGGCATCATCGAAGCCCTCGATCTTCGCCGTCCGGTCTACAAGGACACTGCCGCTTACGGCCATTTCGGACGTAGCGGCCCCGGCTTCACCTGGGAGCGCACCGATCGTGCGGATGCTCTGCGCAAGGCTGCCGGTCTCGGCGTGGCGGCCACGGTAGAAGCGGTCGCGCATCGTTAGGAATCGTTGCAAACGCCGGCTACTTCGCTGGCGTTGTGTTTTTTCCGCGCGAAGTCCCCTCGCCGCGCAAGATTCGCACTAAGGAGAATGAGTGTGGCTACAGCTGAACTAAAAAAGGGTGATGTAAAGGATATCGGGCTGGCGGATGCCGGCAAGCGCAAGATCGAGTGGGCGCATCAGCAGATGCCCGTTCTCGAAATCATCCGTAAGCGCTTTGTGAAGGAGCAGCCGCTCAAAGGACTGCGCGTCTCCGCTTGTCTGCATGTGACCAGCGAAACGGCAAACCTGATGATTGCCCTGCGCGATGGCGGTGCCGATGCGGTTCTTTGCGCGTCGAATCCCCTTTCGACGCAGGACGAAGTGGCCGCTTCGCTGAACCGCGATTACAACATTCCGACCTACGCCATCAAGGGCGAGGACAACGAAATGTATTATTCGCACTTGCGCGCAGCGCTTGAGCACAAACCGCAATTCACGATGGACGACGGCGCCGACCTCGTCACTATGCTTCTCACCAAGCGCACGGACTTGGTCGCTAACGTCATCGCCGGAACAGAAGAGACTACAACCGGCGTCATCCGCCTGCGCGCCATGGCCAAGGACGGCACGCTCAAGTATCCGATCATCGCCGTCAACGACGCGGAGACCAAACATTTCTTCGACAATCGCTACGGCACCGGTCAGTCCACGCTGGACGGCGTGATTCGCGCGACCAACTTGCTGCTCGCTGGCCTCAAAGTGGTCGTCGCCGGATACGGCTGGTGCGGCCGCGGCGTGGCCATGCGCGCCAAAGGGCACGGCGCCGACGTCATCATCACCGAAATCGATCCGACGAAGGGCATCGAGGCGGTCATGGACGGATTCCGCGTCATGCCCATGGCCGAAGCGGCCAAGCATGGCGATGTTTTCATCACCGTTACCGGCAACAAGAGCGTCATTCGCGCCGAGCATTTCGAAGCCATGAAGAGCGGGGCAGTCGTTTGCAATTCCGGCCACTTCAACGTCGAGATCGACATTCCCGCGCTCGAAAAGATGTCGACCGGCAAGCGCGAAGTGCGCCCGCTCGTGGACGAATACCTGTTGAAAGACGGCCGCAAGGTTTATCTTCTCGGCGAAGGCCGTCTGGTGAACTTGGCCACCGCGGAAGGACACCCTGCCGCCGTTATGGACATGAGCTTCGCCAACCAAGCTCTATCCGCCGAATACCTGCTGCAGAATTACCAGCAGCTTAAGCCGCAGGTCTATGTCGTGCCCCAAAATCTCGACAAGGAAATCGCGCGCCTCAAGCTCGACAGCATGGGCCACAAACTCGACAAGCTTACAGCCGAGCAGGAACACTACCTAGCCTCCTGGCAGGAAGGCACGTAAGTAGGGCAGACATTCTTGCCTGTCCTCTTCGTTTTCTCAGTTAGGGCGCAATCAACTGCGCACCTTTTTTCTTTTCCAAGAAAGCAGAATCTCTCGCCGCTGCAAAGCAGAGTAGCCCCAGTCCCGCTCCTGCAATGTACGAATCGACCGCGCCAAATTCACTCAAGCCGCCGCCGTCGCTCAAAGCTAGCGAAGGCTTGAATGTCGATGAAGAATTTGCTCGACATGCTATTCGGAATGCGGATTTCGATGAGCCCATGACCGCCGTGCTGGCCAAGGATCTCGGTGGCCGGGCCGCGATGGAAGCCGCGTGCAAGGGCTCCTTGAGGGACGAGCCCGTGGAAATCGAAGACACCGTCTTCGGCGATTTGGATGGCGACGGCTACGAAGAAGCTGCCGTCACGGCGTTTTCATGCCAAGCAGGGCAGGCAGGGGCAGACCTCTTCGCCGTTTTTAAGCAACTAAAGTCAGGCGACATCATCGAAGTCCGGCTTGAAAAGCTCAAGGACGGGGCAAAGTTCAAGGGCAATGACCTGCCACAGAATCTTCGAGCTCCCTGGCGCATAGAAATTGACAAGGGCCGTTTAATCGTGCGGTACTTATTCTGGGCACCGGATGCGCTAAAGTGTGGCGATGCCGATTGCACGAGCAATTTCGTCTATCATTGGGACGGACAAAAGCTCGCCCTGACGGACATCACGCAATTCCCCATCAATTAACGCAATCTTCCTTTTCAGGGGCAAACGGATTTTCATGTGGGATCTCTGCACCAACGCGCTCGACACGGCCCGCCTCCGCGGCGCAACGTACACCGACGTCCGCATGATGCACCTGCGCCAGCGCGACCTCACCACCAAAAACGGCCAGGTCGGCACCCTCGCCCAATCTGAATCCATCGGCATAGGCATTCGCGCGCTAGCGAATGGCGCGTGGGGATTTGCGTCCACCGACCGCCTGACCCGCGAAGGTGTTTCCGCCTGCGCCGCGCAAGCCGTCTCGATCGCCAAAGCTTCCGCGCTCGCGAAGCGCGGAGACGTGATAATCGTGGAGGAAGACGCCTACGTTGACAGCTGGCAAAGCCCATTTCGCAAGGATCCATTCGAACTCCCACTTGAAAACCAGCTTGCTCTGCTGCTCGCCGCCGATGCCGAAATGCGCCATGTCAAGGGCGTCACGCTCACCGAAACCGGGATGCAATTTCGCAAAATTGATTCCTGGTTCGCCTCCAGTATCGGCTCGCGCATTCACCAACGCAAACTGATCACCGGCTGTGGCATCGCCGCCACTTCCTTTCAGGGTGACGAGATTCAGAAGCGCTCTTATCCAAATAGTTTTGGTGGCCAACATGCTTTGGAAGGCTACGAACTCGTCGAATGGCTCGAACTTCTAAAGCACGCTCAACGCGTAGGCGAAGAAGCCGCTGCGCTTCATTCCGCGGCGCAATGTCCCGAGAAAACAGGAACGCTCATCCTTGGAGGAAGCCAGCTCGGCCTACAAATTCACGAGTCCGTTGGCCACCCGATCGAACTCGATCGCGTCCTCGGCCAGGAAGCGAATTTCGCGGGCACAAGTTTCCTCACGCTCGATCAGCTCAACAAGCTGCGCTACGGTTCGGACATCGTAAACGTCGTCGCCGACGCCCGACTCAAACACGGTCCGGGACTAGGCTCATTTGCCTATGATGATGAAGGCGTCCCCGCCCAGTGTACGGACATCATCAAAGACGGCCAATTCCGTGGCTACCTTTCGAATCGCGAAACCGCACATCTTATTGGCCTGAAGCGTTCTTCCGGAACGATGCGCACAGAAAGCTGGAACCGTCTGCCAATCATTCGAATGACAAACATCAGCCTCAACCCCGGCACGTGGAATTTTGACGACCTGATCTCTGATACCGACGATGGCATTCTCATGGAAACAAACCGCTCGTGGTCCATCGATGATCGCCGCTACCAGTTTCAGTTTTCAACGGAACTCGGCTGGGAGATCAAGGGCGGCAAGAAAACTCGCATGCTGAAAAATCCCAGCTACAGCGGCATCACCACGGAGTTCTGGAATTCCTGCGACGCGATTTGCTCGCGCGATCATTGGACGCTGTGGGGCACGCCGAACTGCGGCAAGGGTCAGCCGATGCAAACTATGGGCACGGGCCACGGCGCAGCGCCATCGCGATTCCGCAACATCAAAATCGGTTCGGCGTTTTCAAACCAATGAGCTCCGCGCACAAATCCAAGAAATCGCCGTCACGTAAAAGCGCACCGCCCTCCGTGAAATTATTCCCCGAACAAGAATTGCGCCGCGTCATCGACACAGTTCTCCGACTCGCCAAATCCACCGGAGCCAAGGAAACGGAGGTTCACGTCGACGAGACCGCCGATTCCCTCACGCGCTTTGCGAACAACGCCATCCATCAAAATGTCGCCGAGCATGGCTTAAATGTTTCCATCCGCACCGTCGTTGACCATCGCACCGCCCGCGCTACAACAAATCGCGTCGACGAAGACTCCCTCCGAGCCGCCATCGAAGCCTCGTTATCCCTCGCGCACAGCCAGCCGAAAGATCCGCATTTACTTCCGCTCCCCGGCAGACAGCGCTATCGCAAAGTAAATCGCTTCGCAAAAGACACCGCCATGCTTACGCCCGAAGAACGGGCCCGCGCCGTCCTTCGCGCCTGCGATCTTGCCATCCAAAACGGTCAGGTCGCCGCAGGCATTTTCGCCAGCGGCCTGCAGCAATCGGCAATGGGCAATTCGCGCGGACTGTTCGCCGCCTATCGCGAGACTCACGCCGAATTCTCTATCACCATGCAGGAGACTCCCGCCGCAAGCTGGGCCAAAGCCAACGCCGCCAGCGTCCACGCCTTCGATCCGCAAAAACTCGCCAAGCGCGCCAGCGAAAAAGCGCACATGGCCGTCGACGCCCGCGAACTCCCGCCGGGCCGCTACACGGTCATTCTCGAACCCGCCGCCGTGCTCGATCTCGTCGGTTTCCTCTTCTACGATTTTGCCGCCACCGCCCTCCAAGACCAACGTTCCTGCCTCAACGACCGCATGGGCAAACCACTCTTCGGCAAAAACGTCTCCATCACCGAGAACGCCTACCATCCGCTGCAACTCGGCGCACCGTTCGATGGCGAAGGCATCCCTCGCCAGCAGGTTCTGCTAGTCGATCGCGGCGTCCCAAAAAATCTCGTCTACTCCCGCGCCAGCGCCAGGTCCGCCCACAAAAAATCTACCGGCCACGGCTTCGCGCTTCCCAACGAATATGGCGAAGCACCGATGAACCTCGTCTTCGCGGGCGGCGATTCATCTCTGGAAAAAATGGTCTCCACCACCGACCGCGGCCTGCTCGTCACGCGCCTCTGGTACATCCGCGAAGTCGATCCTTACGAAAAAGTCATGACCGGCATGACCCGCGACGGTCTTTTCCTCGTCGAAAAAGGCAAGGTCACCACTGCCGTCCGCAATTTCCGCTTCAATCAGTCCATCCTGTCGATGCTCCGCAACGTCGAGCAACTTGGCCCCGCCGTCCGCGCCACCGGCGAAGAAGCCTTCGAAATGGTGGTCCCTGCGATGAAGGTCCGCGATTTTCATTTTTCGGAAGTTACAAAGTTTTAATAATCCACGGCTTAGAATCTCCTCCCCCACAAAACCGATTTGATAAATGCAAATTCTGCGTTGTACATCCGAGCCCCTCCCGCTTAATAAACAGATGTGCAGCAATGGTGCGAGCCATCCCGCAGTGATCGGCACCCGAATTGGGGCCACCCTGACCACGATGCCTGTGGCACGGGTTTTGTCGCGCGGCTTGGCGGTCCCGCCAGCCATGAGATTGTCAGCATTGCACTTACAGCCCTCAAACGCCTGACTCACCGCGGCGGTGTTGACGCCGATGGTGCCAGCGGCGACGGCGCCGGATTGCTGACCTCCCTCCCTTACGAGTTTTTCCGTGCTCGCGCGCAGGAGCAGGGCATCGACCTGCCAGAAGTTTTCGGCCTAGGCTTCGCGTTTTTTCCTGCGGCAGCAACGGCCGACGCTAAAGCAGCGGTAATCGCCGCTGCCGACACCGAGCGCCTCCGCATCCTCGGCTGGCGCCGCGTACCCACCAACACGAACTCTCTCGGCAGCAAAGCTTTCGAAACCATGCCCAAAATCTGGCAGTTCTTCGTTGCGCCTTTCCACGCGAGCCGTGGCGTCTCTCGCTTCGAATGGAAGCTCGCTCTCCTTCGCAAGCGCGCCGAATCGCTTCTGCCGGAGCGCTGTTATCTCTGTTCGCTCTCTTCGCAAACGGTCGTCTACAAAGGCCTCCTCACTCCCTGGCAATTCCCGCAATTTTACGAAGATCTGCGTGACGCCTCGTTCGCCACGACGTTTGCCATCTTCCATCAGCGCTACTCGACAAACACGCAACCCTCTTGGGATCTTGCGCAGCCTTTCCGTTACGTCGCCCATAACGGCGAAATCAATACCATCGTCTCGAACCGCCGCTGGCTGCGCGCCAAACAGCGCGAACTTCGCGCCCGCCTCACTGTCGGCTCCTGGTTCACTCCGCTGGAAAAAAAAGTCAGCGATTCCGCCACTTTCGATAACGCCTTCGAGCTAAAGCTCCTCGATGGTTTTGTGCCCGACGAAGCCATGCTCACCCTGGTTCCTCCAGCGTTTGAAAACGACCCGCTTCTTTCCCGCGACATTCGCGCCGCACTCACCTCGCTTTCGCAGAAAAGCGAGCCGTGGGACGGCCCCGCCGCGTTAATTTTCTCCAACGGTGAATTCGTCGGCGCAAAACTTGATCGCAATGGCCTCCGCCCGCTTCGCTACACACTCACGCACGACGGTCTCCTGATCGCCGGCTCCGAAACCGGCCTGATCGATCTCGAAGAATCTCGCATCGCCGAACGCCAGCGCCTTGGCCCTGGTGAAATGATTCTCGCCAATCCCGCCACCGGCCTTTTTCTGCGCTGGCGCGAAATTTTGAAACGCCTGGCCATGCATCAGGCGCGCAACGCCATGCCGCCGCCGCGCCATCTCGCCTTTTTCGCCACGACGCACTCCGCCACCACCAGCGAGCCCAAGCGCATCGCCGCTGCCGCAGGCTGGACCGAAGATCAATTCAAAACTCTCTTCTCCGCGTTAATCCACGGCAAAGAAGCTGACTGGAGCATGGGCGACGACGCTCCACCCGCTTTTCTTTCGACGCTCCCGCGCACGCTCTGGGATTACTGCAAACAGCGATTCGCGCAAGTCACGAATCCTCCGATTGATCCACTTCGCGAAACTCACGTCATGTCTCTCGACGTCCATCTAAAGGATGGCGTCACGCTTCCCGGCCCGCTGCTCAACGCCGGACAGCTCGACGAGCTTTCCGAATTCTTCGGCCCTGTTCATCGCATCGACATGACTTTTTCTTCCGCTCTGGGAGTCCCGGGCGCACGCTGGAGTGTTGCTCAGCTATCTTCTACACCTTTGAATAGCAACGGTCGCCCAGGCCTCCTCCTCCTTTCCGATCGCGGCCTTAGCGCGGAAAACGCCGCTCTCCCCGCGCTGCTGGCTACTGCTGCCGTCTGGAAAGCGATGGTTCGCGAGAGTTTGTGGGATGTACCGCTGATCGTCGAGTCCGCACAAGTCTTCGACACGCATCACGTTGCGCTTCTCGTCGCTGCTGGCGCCAGCGCCGTCGTTCCGTACCTTGCTGATGAATTTGCGGAAGCGCTTGAACCCAGCGGCGCCGACCGCATGCGCGTCGCCATTACCGCCGGCTTGCGCAAAGTTCTGGCCCGCATGGGCGTCTCCACGCTTGCGAGCTACCGCAACAGCCATCTGTTCGAAATCGTCGGCCTATCTGAAGATCTCTGCGTAGACTTTTTCGAAGACGCCGCCGACTATCCCGGCTCAAAAACCCTCGACGATCTTTTTGCGGATTACATCCGCATGCACACAACGGCTTTTTCGCCTGCATCCACGGAACTCGCCGACGCTGGTTTATACCGCTTCCGAAAGGGCGCAGAACTTCACGCCACTTCGCCCGAAGTCGTTCGCCGGATGCATGCCCACGTGCGCGCCCCCGAGTCCGGAAAATTCGCCGCCTTCGAAGAATTGTCCGAGCACCAGGGCACCGTTTTTCTCCGCGATTTGCTGGAAACCGTTCCTGGCATACCGGTGCCCGTTGAAGAAGTTGAATCCGCCAACACGATTCTCCGCCGCTTCAGCACGCAAGCCATGTCGCTAGGCTCACTGAGCCCCGAAGCGCATCGCACGCTTGCCTTAGCTATGAATTTGATCGGCGGACGCAGCAACACCGGCGAAGGCGGCGAAGATCCCATCACCTATCGCTTCGAGCCCGCGGCCGCAAATAAGATCAAGCAAGTTGCCTCTGGCCGCTTCGGCGTCACCGCGGACTATCTGGTTCACGCCGAAGAGCTCGAGATCAAAATGGCGCAAGGCTCCAAGCCCGGCGAAGGCGGTCAGCTCCCCGCACGCAAAGTCACCGAGTACATTGCGCGTATCCGCCATGCGACTCCCGGCACACCGCTCATCTCGCCTCCGCCGCACCACGATATTTACAGCATCGAAGATCTCGCCCAGCTCATCCACGACTTGCGCGCGGTGAATCCCAGCGCGCGCATCGGCGTCAAGCTAGTAAGCGGCGCAGGCGTTGGAATTATCGCCGCAGGCGTCGCCAAAGCGGGCGCTGACGTCATCACTATTAGCGGCCACAACGGCGGCACGGGCTCTTCGCCGCTCACTTCGATCAAAAATACGGGCTTGCCGTGGGAAATCGGCCTTCGGGAAACTCACGACACGCTCGTTCGTGCCGGCCTCCGTTCGCGCGTTTCCCTTCGCGTCGACGGCGGCCTGAAATTTTCGCGCGATGTCATCGTCGCCGCTCTCTTTGGTGCCGACGAGTTCGGTTTCGGCACCGCCTCGCTTCTGGCAATCGGTTGCGTCATGGCGCGCCAATGCCATCTCAACACCTGCCCCGTCGGCATCGCTACCCAAGACGAAAAGCTTCGCACCCGCTTCAATGGCAAGCCGGAAATGGTCGCCGCGTACTTCCGCTCTCTTGCCGAAGAAGTCCGCAATCGTCTCGCTGAGCTCGGCGCTCGCTCTCTCAGCGATCTCACCGGCTGGTACGACCGGCTCAGCGCCCCATCCGGTATGGATCCACTGTTGATCGTTCCTATGTCTGAATCGGGCCGCGTTGCTCCCCATCAGTCCCCGGCCCTGCATGCTGCAGCGCGCGAGGGCGCGTTGCACCTCAACGCGGCGTTCGAGCTTCAGACGGAATCTCAGCCCATACAGAATTCCGACCGCAGCGTTGGTGCCGGCATGAGCGGGGAACTGATGCGCCGCCGCCGTCCGAGCAGCCAGAGCCAGAACCGTCCGCTCGCGGAAGGAATGATCAAGGAATTCCATGGCTGTGCGGGACAAAGCTTTGGCGCTTTCCTAGCTGATGGCATCACCTTAACGCTTTCGGGCGAAGCCAACGACTACGTCGGCAAGGGTCTCTCCGGTGGAACTATCGCGATTTCCGCCGGCTCCGCTGCTTCTCGCCGCGGTGACGTCCTCGCTGGCAACACGGTTCTCTACGGCGCCACCTCCGGCCAACTCTTCATAGCAGGCCGCGCTGGCGAGCGTTTTGCCGTCCGCAATAGCGGCGCTCTTGCCGTCGTCGAAGGCGTCGGCCAGCACGGCTGCGAATACATGACCGGCGGCGTTGTGCTCGTCCTCGGCCCTCTCGGCCTGAACTTTGGTTCCGGCATGACCGGCGGTCTCTCCTACGTTCTCCGCGGCGAAGCCGACGAAGTGATCCATCGCGATTTCGTCACCCTCTCCGAAATCGATGCCCAAGAAGAAGCCTGGCTGCGCAGCGTGCTCGAAGAGCACATGCGTTTCACCGCCAGCCCGCGAGCTTCGCGTTTGCTTTCGCGCCGCGGCGTGCTTCCGTTCCTGCGGATACAGCCCATTCATTTCCAAGGCACTCTGGAAGCCACTTGGGAGCCGTTGCTCGCACAGTTAAAGCATCGAGAAGTGATTTTTAGTCCGCCGCAGAGCGCCGCGTTTACGCGAGCTCCTCTGCCAGCCTGAAAGGAGCAAGATTCTGCGCTTACTTAGCGGAGACATTCCGCTATAATTAATGCCGAGCCACCAGCCGATGGACTTCGATCAACTTGCCACTTTCGTATACGTTGCCAAACTAAAGAGTTTCTCGCGCGCAGGGCAAAAAGTTTTTCGCTCGCAGTCCGCTGTCAGCGCGCAAATTCGCCAGCTCGAGCAAGCCTATCGCGCCCGTCTCCTGGACCGTTCCGCCAAATCCGTCGAGCTTACGCCCGCTGGCGAGGTTCTCTTCGAATACGCAGAGCGCCTTCTCCGTCTCCGCGATGAATCCATCCAGGTTGTAGCCGACCGCGGCGACGTCGTGCAAGGCCCGCTGGTTTTTGGGGCCAACGAAGCTACCTGCCTCTATCTGCTTCCCGATATGTTCGCCGATTTTCAGCGTCGCTATCCGCAAGTCCACATCAGTATCTACCGCAATTTCAGCCACAAGATTTTGCAGCGCGTGGAAGACGGCTCCGTCGACGTCGGTATCGTGACGCTGCCCATCAAATCGCCCACTCTCAAAGTTCATCACATCTCGCGCGACCGCTTGCGTTTCATGGTCAGCGCCCGCAATCCGCTCGCGCACCGCTCCAAGATCACACTGGAAGAAGTCGCCGCGCAGCCGCTGATTTTCCCTCGTACCGGCTTCACCCGCCAGGTGCTGGACAAACTCTTTCGCCCCTATCGCGCCCGCCTCCGCGTCGCGATGGAGCTCCCCAGCATCGGCATGATCAAACGCTTCGTCGCCGCAGATGCCGGCGTCTCCTTCATCAGCGAGAGCTTCGCCCGCGATCAGGTAAAAGCCGGTGAAGTAAAACTCCTCAACGTGGAAGGTGTCGACCTCTGGCGTGAACTCGGCTTGGTCTACCGCCGCGATCGCAGCCTCCCTCGCGCCGCCCAAGCTCTAATCTCGGTCATCCGCGAACACAAAAAATTCCCCGACACCGCCGCGGCCTCCGACTAAACCGAAACCCAATTGTAGGGGCGGGGCTTGCCACGCCTGCTGCGCCCTGGCTCCCAGCCGCCCCGTTCGAGGTGCCTTTCTCCCCATTTCTCAAATTGCCCCTCTACACTCGCTCGGCTTCTTGATGTCCTCAGTGTGAACAATGTTGTTGCGCTATATGCGAAGACTCAAATCAGCGTGCTTGTCATGGTGAAGAGAATAAGTCGATCCACTCAGAAGCCTGATGACACTTTCTATGGAGGTTCTTGGCGCGCCCGTAGATCTGGGTTGTTTGTTTGACGCCATCTCAAAGATTTCGGAGTCGGTACTCGCGGAGGTGTTGGTTCAGCCTGAAGTGGAGAGAGGGCTCCCTCCGTTAGTGAGCATTCCGCGCTTGCAAGCTCATTGTAGCTCCACCACGTCCGTCTCAAGTTCCGGATGGCTCGTCAACCAGGAGTAATCGCGATCATTCCCCATAAGCCGCCTTCCCGCGACTTAGCAAGCAATTCCTCTTATAATCGCAGCGTGATCTCCAAGTCCGCTGCCCGTTCCGCCACAAAGCCGGACGTAAATTTTGGACTCCTGCTGCGTCGCTGGCGCGCTGTTCGACGCGTTAGCCAATTGGCCCTGGCGCTCGATGCGGATATCTCGACGCGGCACCTGAGCTGCGTCGAAACGGGCCGGGCGCGACCCAGCCGAGAGATGGTGCTGCGTCTTGCCGAGGCGCTGCAGGTTCCCCTGCGTGAGCGCAATGCATTGCTGCTGGCGGCCGGTTATGCACCGGTATATCGCCAACTGGGTCTCGATGCTCACTGAATACGACAAAAAGGCGGGGGAGGATAGATCGGGGTACCTTAGGTTGACTATACCCAGAATTCGCTTGGGCTGCGGGGTGGGCCTCGCCGAGGGGCTAGTACCACTCACTATTCACTGCCCACTACTCACTTTTCTCAGTGAACGCTGAAGTCCAAACTCGCAATCGATCTCGAAATCACATTTTCCTGTATCTGAATGAGGTCATTGTCAGCGTAAGTCATCCCGAGCACCGTGAACACATCGGTGCCACGAGAAATCACTACCAGCGTTCCGGACCAATCGTGGCCGTCTGCCATGCCGCGGTAGTGATATTCGATGGCCGGCAACCCGCCCACCACCGTCTTCCGCTGTGAAATTCGTTTGTAGTTTTCGTAAATTTCGCTCAGCCGTTTTTCAACGGTAGCCGCCGCCGGATCCAGTGCAGCTTTGCTCTCTTCGTCCCCAATCACCAGAAGAGTCGATTGGTTAAGCGTGCCCAATGCCACGACCGCATTCGGCAGCGCCTTCCGTGCATCTTCCATCAGCGCCCAGCTCGGCGCTTTGTACATTTTAAAGCCATGTGTGTAGTTCGTGTACAGATTGCCCTGAATGTCTTCGCGAATCGCTGGAGGTTCCGGCTCTTTTGGTGCCGCGGGCTGCGCTGCGGACGCCTCCAGCGACGGAGCCGGCGCCGCTGCGGGCGCTCCGATTGCCGGTGCCACCGCGTTCGTCTTCGTACTCGTCGGGACTTCCGGTTTCACCGCAGCGCTCGTAATTTTTGGAGCTGTCTTCTCGCGCTTTGCCGTGGCCAGGTCCGCCGATTTGACACTCGCATTTGTTGCCGCCGTTGTTCCTTCTGCTGACGACGCCACCGCCGGTTCTGTCTTCGGCGCCGCATCGGTGGCGGGATCTTTCTTCGCCGCAGGCGTCTCGCCGGCCGGCGTCGACGGAACAATCGACGCTATCTTGTCTTTCTCCACGAGCACATACCCAAAGTCCGTTTTGACTTTGAACATGTTGTCTTCGTACGACACGATCACGCCGTAAAGCTTTTTGCCGTCTTTCAACCGAATTTCATCGGCCCGAGCAGAACTCGCTACGCCGCACAGGACCACAACCAAAGCCATTGGCAACGCCACAGCCGATGCCACAGCGGACAGGGAGCCGCGCATTTTGGGGACAGCCATATTTTCAGTATGGGGTCGCTCGCCACGGCCCCGCAACCGTCACGAGCGCGGTGGTGTCCGCCGTGTTACCTCCGCCAGCAGCACCCCAATCCGCCGCGCCAGGCGCTCCACTTTCTCAAGGGACTGGCTCAAGCGCGCGCGTAGCGGCTCCGGCAGGTTCGCGTGCGTCTGCTGCATCGCCAAGGCTTCCGCGATCACCCGCAGCTCTTTCCGATGCCGCGGATTCAACCGCTCCCAGAGCCGCCGCTTCGCGCTCCGGTTGCGGCCCAGCCATTCCTCGCGAGTTCCTGCGGGCCGCCCCGCCTCCGGCTCCGCCGAGGTGGTCGCCGTCGTATTCGATTTTCTTATCCGAAAGAACATTTCATGCCGCTCCGCATTGTCTGGATCACTAAATGTTCAGCAATCTATGGCCTGCCAGCTCTTTGAAAAATGTAGCGCAGGGCACAGCCCTGCGGATTTTTTCACGGATCGCGGGGCGCAGACCACGAAGCGCGAATTGCCAGTCACCAGTCACGAGTCACCAGTCACTTTCTCAACGCCTCCATCTTTTCCCCGGTAATTCTTCGTCCCCACATGCCGGTAAGTCACCACCCACCCGCACAAGCTTCTTCCACGATTTCCCACACCAGCAAAAATACGGCGCGAGCTTCTTTTTGCTGATGACTCTCAATTCACGGACCAGCCGTGATTTCGCTTCAGGTTTCAGCCAGCCGTAGCGCTTGACCAACCCTTGCAGGCTCAGTTTTGCCAAATAGGAATCAGGAGTAACGTTTTTCGAGGCTGTAAATTCCGGCAGGATCGGCTTTCCCAATTCCAATTTCAGATCGCAACGTCCGGCGATGTTCAGCGTTGCTTGCAGCAGCTCCGGATGATCAGGGAATAACCTCTGCATTGCGAATGCAGGCTTGAACCAGGCTTCGCCGGTGGTGATGTCTGGCGGTGCCACGGTTGTCAGCAGACCGCCGGTGCGTATTGCATTCACCGCGCGATGATGCAAATGCTCCTCCGGCCGCAAAAAATAAACATTGTTCGTTGCCACCAGCGGCAGGCCGAGTTCGCGCCCGATCCGCTCCGCCTCGCGCAAAACGCGCCCGTCGCTGGGAGACAAATGCTGCACCTCGATCCACAGCCGCTCGCCGAAAATGTCTTTGAGCCGCGCCGTAGGGTCACGGCACGTCGTGCCCCTACGGTCATCTGCATCGTGCGTTCGCGTGGGCAAGGGGCACAACGCGATTACACCTTTGGAATGCTTCGCCAACTCCTCGAACGTCACCGGCCGTTCTTCATCCTCGATCGGTCGGTCGTCATTTTTGGCGGAGCTTTTGCTCTTCGCCAATTCGGCCGTTCCCAAATGCCGCAGCGTCGTTAACTGGCACAAGTTGCTATACCCATCCATATCCGCCGCCAGCAGCACCATCGCCACGGAGTCGACGTTTTTCGCAGCTCTGTCATTCCTGCTCCCGTCATTCCGAGCGTGGCGAGGAATCTCTCTTTGGTTTTGCAGCCACTGAACATCCAGCGTCACTCCTACAATCGGCTTGATTCCCGCCGCAATCGCCGCTTGATAACACGGCACCGCTGCAAACAGCCCATTCGTATCCGTCAGTGTCACGGCAGGCATTTTTTGAGCGACCGCAGCCGCAATGATCTCTTCCGGCGGCACCACGCCCCGCAAAAACGAATAGTGGCTATGACAATGCAAATTTACGAACACGAGTGCCCCGATCCGAGAGGGAAAAAGCCGATGCCCGCCGTAAAGCGGGCGTTTTGTATCTTCAAATCAGGGTAGGGAACAGGAAGGGAAATTCAGCAACATTTGGTTGATTCTTTGTAGGGGCGCAGCATGCCGCGCCCCTACATGCACAATTTTAAAACTCTGTAGATCAGGCCTTAGGCCTGAGGATTTTTCATCGCGATAAGCACGGCGTGGAGCGGACGAGGCCGCCGGGCTTTGTGGCGTAATGTTCGCGGAGTTCGAGGCCGTTGCCGTAGAAGACGGCGTTCCAGCCGTAGCGGCCGCGGACCGAATCTAGGCCGCGGTTCAGGTACCAGCGGCGGTTTGCGTCGGTGTCGAAGAGTTCGTGCTGGCGGCGGTCGGCTTCGAGATTGGTTACGTTTACACCGATCAGGCGGACGGCTACGCGACGTGTAAATAGCTTTGCAAAAAGATCTTTGGCTTCTGCGAGCAGTTCGCGCTCGTCATTGGATGGGCGCGTCAATCGCACTGTCTGGTGCGCGGAAAAGTGGTCTACGTAACGGATGCGCAGGCCGATCGTGCGTGCTTGGCGTCGGTACTCGCGCAGCGTCGAGCCGATGCGCTCGCTCAAATATTCGATGAGGCCGCCGAGAAATTCCGTGTCGATCGTACCGCCGTCAATGGTTGTTTCGCGCGAGACCGATTTCGGCGTCGAGGGCAGCATCACTTCACGCCCATCGAGCCCACGGGCGCGTTCCCAAATTTGTCCGCCAATTACTTCGCCAAACGCGGCTTCCAGAGCGACGCGCGGCACCAGCCGAAGCTCTCCGATTGTTGCGATGCCGCGCTCCGCCAGCATGCCTGCGTGGACATGCCCGATCCCGTGCAGTATCTCGATCGGCAGCGGCGTCAAGAAATCTTCTTCCGTTCCCGGCACAATCATGCGGAAGCCGCGTGGCCGCTCAAGGCGCGACGCGATTGAGGCCACCACTTTCGTCCGCGCCGCGCCGACGCTTACGCTCAGTCCCGTTTGCTCCAGCACGTCCGTCTGTACGCGCCGAAGCGCCGCCTCATAGTTCGGGTACAGTCGCTCCGTGCCCGCAAAATCCAGATAAAAATCGTCCAGCGCCGCTGTCTCGACCGCAGGCGTGTATGTTTCGAGAATGCGCCGCACGCGCTCCGCAAAATCCGCGTAGTGCTCGTATTGCCCTGGCACGATCAACGCCTTGGGGCAAATGCGTAGCGCTTCGCGAAACGTCATCGCGGTTTTCACGCCGCATATTTTTGCTTCGTAGCTCGCCGACGCCACCACGCCGCGCCCTACCAGCACCGGCTTGCCGCGCAGCTTCGTGTTGAGCACTTGCTCGACGGATGCAAAAAACGCGTCTACATCCACGTGTGCGATATTTGGAATCGCCCGGGAGCGTGAGGCGTCAGCCCCCCGGCCTTTCTCTTCGCGCGCGTCTTCGTGAAAAGGATTGAAGGGCATTGCTACTGCAGGGAATACGTTTTCGACACAGACGCCCATAACGGCTCCTATTAACCGTGACCGCACAACCGTGAACACAAGGAAACGAACCGAGTACAATCTCTTCGGGAACGAGGGATCCCTCTTTCGAGCTGACCCCTCACCCCGCTTAGGGCTCGGAATTTTCAACGGGTGGCGCCCAGTTCGTGAGAGCCAAAAAGGCAATGGAGCTGAACGCCACCCGTTTCCCGTTTCCTCTACCGCCCCGCACTATAGGCGAACAAAAAGCGAAAGTCAAGAGCTTCCTGTCCTTTTCTTTTCGCTCAATAAATGAAAACGGCCGTTTTCTACTCTCGGAAAAAAGTAGCTCCGGCCTCCGCATTTCGCTCTTGCTTCTTGACACTCACTGGCATCGGGGATACATCTCTCAGCATGAGTGCCACTTTCGTTTTCGTTCTCTCCTTCGCTATCGGAATCGTATCTGGGATGCGCGCTTTGACTGCGCCCGCGGTCACGGCTTGGGCAGCGCACCGCGGCTGGCTCAACCTTGCCGGGACCCGGCTTGCGTTCATGGGCTCAACCGCCGCTGTTGCCATCTTCACAGTGCTCGCGATTGTCGAACTCATCACAGACAAGCTGCCCTCAACGCCCAGCCGCACCGCGCCCCGGGGACTTATCGCCCGCTTTATCTGCGGGGCTCTTTCCGGTGCTTGCGTTGGCGTATCGGCTGGACAGACTCCAGCGTACGGCGCCGTTCTCGGCGCGGCCGGTGGCATCGCGGGGGCTTTCGCCGGCTATCAGTGGCGCACCGGCCTGGTGAAAGCGCTCAAAGTGCCCGACTTCGTCATCGCGCTCCTTGAGGACGCGATCGCGATCGGCGCAGGGCTCTTTATCGTTTCGCGGTACTAACTCTGAATTTCTGAGGCTATTCGCAAAATCGCGTACGCCTAGTCGCGTCGCCGCATCTTCCGGTCCAATTTTTTCATTTGCTTCGATTCCGTATTTCCGCGACTATTTCTCCACTCCGGGCACGCCGGACATCTCTATGGCCTTGAATCTCTTCTTCGCGCTGCTCGGCGGCTTGCTGGTTCTCGCGTTCGTTGCCAACCGCTTGGTGCGCTTCACGGGAGTGCCGGACGTCATCATCCTCATGGCCACGGGCGTGCTCATTGGCCCCGTGCTCCACTGGGTCAATCCCGAAATTTTTCGCGGCGCCGCGCAGGGTTTTGGTTCGCTCGCGCTGATCCTCATCCTTTTCGAAGGCGGCCTCGAGCTTAAGCTCCGCGAAATTGTCAGCCACTTCGGCGGCGGCCTGTTTCTCGCCGTATTCAGCTACGTGCTCAGTGCGGTGGGAGTCGCGCTCGTTTGCCGCCACGCGCTTCCTTTCGCATGGATTCCGTCGCTTCTTGTGGGAGCGGCGCTCGGTTGCATCAGCAGCTCGATCATTCTGCCGGTGCTGCAGCAGGTGAATCTGCGGCGGGAAGTTAAAGTCACTCTGCTTGTGGAAGCCACGTTCGGCGATGCCCTCGCCGTCCTGGCGGTCACCACGCTTCTCGATATCGCGGCCGGCGGCAGCGCTTCCGCGAAAATCATCACCTGGAGTCTTTTTGCCAGCGTCATCCTTGCCGTAGCATCGGGCATACTTATCGGCGCACTGTGGTCCTACCTCCTGCCGCTTCTTTCGGAGGAGCGCTTCTGGCATGTGCTGACCTTTGGCGTTGTTTTGCTGATCTACTCCGGCGTTCACGCTGTGCATGGCAATGAACTCGTCGCCGTGCTGGTCTTCGGGCTGACGCTCGCTAACTATCCGGCGGCGCAAAGGGGTTTCCAGCTTGGCGATGCGTCCGAGAGTGGCGACTGGTTTTCCGAGACGCCCGTCAAACAAGAGCATGGCCGCTTGCACGCGCAGCATCACGGGCAGATGCTCACGTTTCACGGCGATCTGGCTTTTTTGATTCGCACATTTTTCTTTGTCTTGCTCGGCGCGCTTGTGGAATTCGACGGGTTTCGCAAGCACGCCGTCCTGGCGCTCGGTTGTTTTGGAGCGCTCTTGATCGCGCGCTGGCTCTCCGTGCAGACTGGGCGCTTCGCCTGGCATGCCTTCACATCTCACGAACGCGAGCTGATGATTTGGTCTTTGCCTCGCGGACTCATCACTGCTGTGCTCGGCATAGAAATTGTGGAGGCTCGCGGCACTGACTTTGAATTTCTTCCATCGCTGGCGTTTGCCGTTATCTTGATCACCAATCTCGCACTGCTCGTTGGCTCGCTACGCGCACGGCGGCTTTTCCCGAAGTCTCACGCAGCTGAACCTGAAGTTGCCGTGCCGGAGATCACCTCCTAGGACACAGTCTCATATGCGCGGCTCTCCACGACGGTTCATTTTCGTTTCGGATTAGGCGGAATTATCCTTACCCTTTCTGCATCCAATCATCGGCGGGCAAACGTAGAGCATCTGTAAGCGGAGGACTATCGATGAGCGCATCCGACCACTATCAAGCCATCGTTATTGGTTCCGGTCAGGCTGGCACGCCACTTTGCCAGGCATTTGCCAATTCCGGCCTACGCACTGCTCTCGTGGAACGCACGCACGTCGGCGGAACTTGCGTGAATGAAGGCTGCACTCCCACCAAGACGATGGTCGCGAGCGGGCGCGTCGCCTACCTTGCGCGCCGCGGCGCGGATTACGGCGTTCACACAGGCAGCATCGCCATTGACCTGAGCCGCGTTCGGCAGCGCAAGCGCGACATCGTCAACAACTTCCGCAACGGCAACCAGTCGCGCATCGAAAAAACTCCCAATCTCGATCTTCTGTTCGGCGAAGCAAGCTTCACCGGCCCTCGCTCCATTCAAGTCCGCCTCAATGACGGCTCGCAACGCACTCTTACTTCCGATAAATTTTTCATCAACGCCGGCTGCCGCCCTTCCGTGCCACCGCTCGAAGGCCTGCAAAACGTGTTCTATCTCGATAGCACT
>DATDHE010000409.1:0-5493 GCA_036521695.1 Candidatus Acidiferrum sp.
TGCGGTCGCTGCGAGTTCGAAGCGCGGTTGGCGCTCGCCGAGATCGAAATGAAGCAGGGGAAAAAAGCGGCGGCCCACGAGCACTTTGCCGGCCTCGAAAAGGATGCCACTTCGAAGGGTTTCCTGCTGATCGTTCACCAAGCCCAGGCCGCGGCCAGCAAGTAAGACAAGTCCATTATGGTATGGACGGAAACGAGCGCGGCTTAGATCCAATGTATTTGGGAATGCTGCCTGAAGGAAAATTCCGAGAGCGGGCACCCTCTGCTCATCCAAGCTCTGTGTTACGATCAGCACGCAAATTTGCGATTAGAGGTGTTTCTCGTGCGCCACTTTTTTATTCTGCTCGTTGCGGTTGTTGGCACGTCCACGAGTTTGTTTGCGCAGTGGGCGCCCGCCGCAGGCCACACCACGTTGGATGTGTGGCCGCATGGAGCGCCGGGCGCTCCGACCAATTTGCCTCCCGAGGGCGACACGACCACAGCTAAGGATCATGTGGTCGCCGGGAAGCCGGTCATTCGAATCGGCAATGTTTCCGCTCCGACACTCACGCTTTACACGCCTGCGGGTAAGAATACAGGCGCGGCGGTCGTGGTTTTTCCTGGAGGTGGCTATCGCATTCTTGCGATTGATCTGGAGGGCACGGAAGTGTGCGACTGGCTCACTTTGGCGGGGATCACCTGCGTTCTGCTCAAGTACCGCGTGCCGGATACCGGGCCATACCCGAAATCGGATGCCGCTTTGCAGGACGCGCAGCGGGCGCTCGGCATTGTTCGTTCACGCGCTGCGGAGTGGCAAATTGATCCGAAGCGCATCGGCGTGCTCGGTTTTTCCGCGGGAGGCCACCTTGCGGCCGCGCTTAGCACTCATTTCGACAAACGCCTGTACGATGTGATCGATGTGGCTGATCGACTGAGCTGCCGGCCCGATTTCGCAGTGATTGTTTATCCTGGCTACCTGGCGATTGCCGAACAGAATTTCGCCGCTAATGCGGACATCCATCCGACGGAGCAGACCCCGCCCTCGTTCATTGTGCAGGCGGAAGATGATCCGGTGCATGTTGAAAACTCCACGGTGTATTTTCTTGCGCTGAAAAACGCGAAGGTTCCCGCGGAGATGCATTTGTATGCGCAGGGCGGACATGGGTATGGACTTCGCCGCACCGAGCTGCCGGTTACCGGGTGGCCTCGGTTGGTGGAAACTTGGCTGCACACCATCCAAGTCGTGCCGGCCTCCGCGTTGAATTGAAAGTTCGCGGGCACGGCATGGCGTGCCCTACGGCTTACATTCGAGAGAAAGCATTAGAAAAACGCGGCGCCGCCGTCGACGTTGATGGACTGGCCTGTGATGGCGCTGGATTGGTTGGAGCAGAGGAAGAGCGAGACGCGGGCGATTTCGTCGGCGGTTTGCCCGCGGCCTTGCAAAATTGTGTTCAGAAAACCGGCTAGCTGCTCTCTGGGACTGACACCGAGCTTTGCGGCGAGTGTGTTGCCCAAGTCCTTGGACATACGCGTTTCGGTGACAGGGCCAGGGCAGATGGCGTTGACGCGGACGCCTTTCCGGGCGGCTTCAGCGGCGGTGATGCGCGTTAGGCCGAGCATCCCTGCCTTTGCTGCCGCATAGGCCGAACCCCACGGGAACGCAGCTTTGGCTGAGAGGCTCGAAATGTTCAGGATAACGCCGGCGCCGCGCGCATACATTTCAGGGAGTACGAGTTTGCTGAGCAGGAAAGCCGCGCGCAGGTGAACGGCGATGACGTTATCGAACTCCGCGAGGGGATAGTCTTCGACGGGAGCTACAGGGCCATAATGGCCGGCGTTGTTGACGAGAATATCGATCTTGCCAAACTTTACGCCCGCCTCGGCGATGATGCGCGTGCAATCGGCTTCGAGCGCAAGATTGGCAAGCGAGTAGTACGCACGCCCGCCGTGGCTGGAAATTTCTCCGTTCGTGGCGGCGAGCTCTGCTTCCGTGCGCGCAGTCAGGAACACTGCGGCGCCTTCGGTGGCAAAGAGTTGAGCGATGGCGCGACCGATGCCACGGCCTGAGCCGGTGATCAAGGCAACTTGGTCTTTGAGGAGCATAGGAAGAAGAGGATAGAGGCAGCGCGTTGCGGAAGCAAGAAACCATGGAGCTGAAGGAGTCGTAGAGACCTTGCTTGTATCGATGGTTCCGAGAGGAGAAACTCTAACGTCTGGCCAAGAACTGTACTTCTGTTCAGGTGTAATTCCAGTTGGCAGTATCTAAGCTGAAGGTAAGAGAGTGTGTATGCATTGCCGCGGCATCCCGGCGTGGGCCGGTCCGCCTTTCCCCGAAACTGCGGCCCCAATCCAGCCCGGCCGCTCGATTTGAAATGGGGGTACGTCCGTGCGCCGACCAATTTTCCTAATCCAGGCAAGTGCGATTGTTGCTGCGCTAGCATTCGCGGGCTGCGCCGGGCTGACGTCATCCAACAGCTCGAACGCCGGAACTCGCGCGGTGGCGCCGACGATCGCGGCGCAGCCGGCCAATCAAATTGTGACGGCCGGGCAAACGGCGACGTTTAGCGTGATGGCGTCAGGTACGGCGCCCCTTGGTTATCAATGGTTGAAAAACAGCGCGAACATCAGCGGGGCAACGGCGGCCAGCTATACGACACCGGCGGCCATTGCGGGCGATAACGGAGCGAGATTCGATGTGGTGGTGAGTAATTCTGCGGGAAGTATTACCAGCGCGATGGCTACGCTGACGGTGAGCGCAGTGGCAGTGGCGCCAACGATCACCACGCAACCTGCGAATCAGAGCGTGAACGCAGGACAGACGGCGACGTTTAGTGTCACGGCGACGGGAACAGCGCCGCTGAGTTATCAGTGGCAGAAAAATAGTGCGAACATTGCTGGTGCTACGGCGTCGAGCTACACCACTCCTGCGGCTGTAGCGGCCGACAACGGCGCAAAGTTTGATGTGATCGTTAACAACACGGCCGGAACGCAGACCAGCGCGTTGGCTACGCTGACGGTGAGCGCAGTGGCAGTGGCGCCAACGATCACCACGCAACCTGCGAATCAAAGCGTGAACGTAGGACAAACAGCGACGTTTAGCGTGACGGCGACGGGGACCGCTCCATTGAGTTACCAGTGGCAGAAGAATAGCGCGAACATTACCGGCGCGACGGCCTTGAGTTACACGACACCGGCGACGGCAACGACCGACAATGGGGCAAAGTTTGATGTGATCGTCAGCAACACGGCGGGAACCCAGACGAGCATTATGGCTACCCTGACCGTGAATGCGGCCAATACTTCCACAATAAATGTCGCCACCTATCACTACGACAATTTGCGCACCGGGCAGAACCTGAACGAAACGATTCTTACGCCTGCCAATGTGAACTCGACGACCTTTGGCAAACTTGGCGCATTCACCGTGGATGGAAGAGTCGACGCGCAGCCGTTGTACCTCTCGGCGGTGACCATCCCCAGCGTGGGAACGAAAAACGTCTTGTACGTGGCGACGGAACACGACAGCGTGTACGCGTTTGACGCAGACTCCGTCAACGGCAACACGAGCACGTTTTTGTGGAAGGCTTCTGTACTTGGCAGCGGTGAAACGTCCAGCGACAACCGGGGATGCGGCCAAGTCTCGCCCGAGATTGGCGTCACCTCCACGCCAGTCATCGACCGCTCGCGCGGAACGCATGGAGCCATCTATGTAGTGGCGATGTCAAAGGACGCCAACGGAAATTATTTCCATCGTCTGCATGCCTTGGATCTAACGACTGGCGTAGAGCTTTTCGGCGGACCAACGCTCGTGCAAGCTACTTATCCAGGCTCGGGCGACAACAGCACTGGCGGAAACGTTGTCTTCGACGCGAAACAATACAAGGAGCGCCCGGGATTGTTGCAGATCGGCGGAACGATTTATACAACGTGGTCTTCGCATTGCGACGCGCGCCCGTACACTTCGTGGGTGATGTCGTATGACGCGAACACGCTGTCAAAAACGAGTGTGCTCAACCTCGTGCCAAACGGCAGCGAAGGCGGAATCTGGATGGCGGGGACCGCTCCCGCCGCGGACGCCTCCGGGAATATTTATTTCATGGTCGGCAACGGAGACTTCGACACAACGCTGAACGCGAGCGGTTTCCCAGTGAATGCCAATTGCGGGCAGTGCTACGTAAGGCTGTCGTCCAGCTCGCCGATCACTCTGCTCGATTACTTCACGCCATCGAATACAGTTTCGGAATCGAACGCCGACACGGACTTCGGCTCCGGCGGGCCGCTGCTTTTGCCTGACCTGGTGGACGCAAGCGGGAATACGCGCCATCTCGCCGTAGGCTCCGGCAAGGACGCGATCATCTACGTGGTGGACCGCGACAACATGGGGAAGTTCAACAGCAGCACGGACAATATCTATCAGCAGATCAACGGGCAGATCGGCGGCGTCTTTTCAAAGCCCAGCTACTTTAATAATACGGTCTATTACGGCGCGGTGGGCGACCACCTGAAGGCTTTCCCGATCACCAGCGCGAAACTTGCGGCTACGCCCGCGACGCAAAGCTCCACCAGCTTCGCTTATCCGGGGACGACACCAAGTATTTCGGCAAACGGCACGTCGAATGCGATTGTGTGGGCGGTGGAGAATGGATCGACAGGCGTGCTGCACGCGTACAGCGCGGCGAACCTGACGAGTGAGCTTTACAACTCGAATCAGGCGGCCAACAACCGTGATCAGTTCAGCGACAACAAGTACGTCACGCCGATGGTGGCAAACGGCAAGGTATACGTCGGCACGCCGGATAGCGTGGTGGTTTTTGGGTTGCTGCCGTGAGGCTTGCTAGAGCGGACGCTTCTTGTTGCAGAGCGTTACCGCTTGCGGATGTAAATGAGTTTTTCCACCGTCGCGCAGACGGTTCCCGAAGAATCTTTCAGCTCAATTAAGTAGGTACGGTCCATAGAGCGCTGTGTTTCGAGCGCCTCGCGAATCACAGCCAACTCCTCATCCGCGACAACAAAGCAGGCATGCAGCGTTTCGCGCCCTGGCTTTTTGAATTGGATCGACGCGGATTTGTCCCACACGATGTGGTCCTTCCCGAGACGCCGGATCAGCATGACCATGTAGATGGGATCGACGGCGGAGTACATGCTGCCGCCGAGAATCGTGCCGACGTAGTTGCGTGTGCGCCTGGAAGCGGCAGGTCGAGATGCACCTCGCTCCAGTCTTCCGCGACGTACCGCGCTCATCCGCCAGTCCCGCGATAGCAGGCAAACGCATAGAAAGACCAGCAACGGAATTTATTGGTGATTGCTGCCGAGAAGCCATCTTGACGTAAGGACTTTATCGCATTCGGAGACGCGACGCAGCCATAAGGGGAGATAGTGAAAGCGAGAGGCCCCAAGCCTCTCGCCAAGCGGGGTGCGCCTGAATTCCTTTCAAAACTCAAGACAAGCTATCGGCTACTTGCCTGCGCTGAGTTTCCACAGCACAGCATTCACCAGGGAGTTGACATCGCTCTGC
>DATDHE010000410.1:0-24994 GCA_036521695.1 Candidatus Acidiferrum sp.
GAATCCCTATAACAGTTTGAATTTGACGGGCGATGGTGATCCAGAGCGCGTAAGCGCTGTCCGTGTAACTGCTAATTACTTTTCCGTGCTCGGCGCCTCTCCCGAGTTAGGACGGACTTTCGCGGCCGGCGAAGATCACGAAGGAAATAACCATGTCGTGGTTCTGAGCCACCGCTGGTGGGAGAGGAAATTTGGATCGGATCCCGGTCTTGTCGGCAAAGCCATCCGGTTGAATAACGAGCGATACACCGTGATTGGAGTGATGCCCTTCCAGTTCCACTTGATGTCGTTTCTAGGCGAAGTGTGGATACCGTTGGTCTTGAACGAATCTCAGCAAAGCGCGGTGTCCAGGCAGGAACGCGACTTGTATCTGTTCGGCAGGATAAAGCCAGGGGTGACCTTGGAGACAGCGCAGGCCAACATCAGGGCTCTGGGTGCTCTTGCGGCAAAGAGTTTTCCGGAGACAGATAACGGCTGGGGAGCAAACACACTCTCTCTGCAGGAATACATGATTCGCGATTTTAATGCCGGGCCCGCCTTTATTCTTTTGCTGTCCGCCGTCGGCTTGGTGCTATTTATTGCCTGCGCGAATATTTCGGGGCTAATGCTGGCACGCGCGACTGGGCGAAGCAAGGAAATGGCCGTGCGCATCGCTATGGGAGCGGGAAGAGCACGCCTGGTGCGCCAGCTTATGACGGAAGCTCTGCTCATCGCCGCGCTGGGCGCCGGCGCCGGTCTCGCTTTCACGCTCGCGGGCGAGCGTGTGATGCAAGCCGCGTTGTCTTTCAACGACGCAGTCAAGTTGCTCGAGCTCAAGATCGACTGGCGAGTGGTGAGCTTCACTTCGGCAATCGCGCTGTTCTCCGCCGTTCTCTTCGGTCTCGCTCCCGCGCTAAAAGCGAGGTCAGTGGAAATTTTTGCGACGCTGAAAAATGAAAGCGCAACGGTTGCTTCGAACAAAAAGAAAAACCGTTTGCGCAGCGTTCTGGTCGCCGGTGAAGTGGCTCTTGCTGTCGTGCTATTGAGCGGAGCCGGTATCCTCATCCAAGGAATTGTTGAGGGAATGCGAAGAAACATGGGATTCGATCCCCAGCGGATCCTGACGGCACAGATCACCCTCCCCGAATCTCGCTATAAAGAGGCTTCCGAACAAATCCAGTTTTACCGTGAACTCGTCAGCCGCCTTTCCACCATGCCTGGCGCCAAATCCGCAGCCATCACTTCGGTTCTGCCAGGCGCCGGACCCGAAGAAATTCCTTTTCGCCTTCGTGGCCAGGAAAATCTGCCTGCAGGCGAACTGGCGCACGCGCGCTATTGCGTCGTGAGCACGCACTACTTTGAGACTAGCGGGACGATGATCATCGCCGGACGTGATTTTTCCGCGAGCGATGACGCGCATGCTCCGTTGGTGGCGCTGGTGAGCCAAAAACTGGCGGAACAGTTTTTTCCGCACGGAGATGCCCTCGGAAGTCAGATTCGCATGGATTCGGGGGACGCCACTTCAAACCCATGGCGCACCATTGTTGGCGTCGTCCAGAACGTGAAAGGCTGGCCGCTTCGCTCCATAGATGATCCGGAGATTTATGAGCCTTTCGAGCAGCATCCGATAGCCGAGGCCGCCGTCATGGTGCGTGGCATGAGCGACGCGAACTCGCTGGCCCCGGGCTTGCGGGAAGCGGTTTGGTCGATTGATCGCGACCAGCCGATCGGCGAGCTGATGAGCCTTCCGGAGATTCTCGACAACGAAGTGGCCGGCGACAAGATCATGGGAAAGATGATGGGGACCTTTGCCGTTTTGGCGCTGGCGCTCTCCGGCATCGGGATTTATGGCCTGGTCGCCTACACCGTGGGACAACGCAGGCAAGAAATCGGCATCCGCGTGGCGCTTGGCGCTGGAAAACAAAGCATTCTGCGCCTCGTGATTATGGATGGGCTGAAGCTCGCACTGATCGGCGTGGCGGTCGGATTGACCTGCGCGTTACCTCTTCCAAAAATATTCGGCAGCCTTTTTCAGGATTATCACATTTCCGGCGGATTGATTTTTCTATCGGTCCCGATTTTGATCACCGGCGTCGCCATGCTCGCCTGCTATCTTCCGGCGCGCCGTGCGTCGCGCGTCGATCCGATCGTGGCTTTGCGATACGAATAGCCGTAGCGATGTGGTGTTGAAGTTTGGAGATTTTTGTTTTTCGAGAGTAGCCCCGGAATTCGAAGGAATGGTTTAGCGATGAGATGGCTGCGTGCTTTGTTCGTCCGGCTTGGCGGATTCTTCCACAAAGAGCCCCGTGAGCGCGAGCTTGCCGAGGAGATGGAGAGCCATCTTCAGCTGCACATCGAGGACAACGTGCGCGCAGGAATGTCTTCGGCTGACGCTCGGCGGGAGGCCATCATGAAACTTGGCGGAGTGGAACAAACCAAAGAAAACTACCGGGAGCGCCGCGGCCTTCCGCTCCTTGAAACGCTCTTTCAAGACATTCGCTTCGCGGCCCGCATGCTGCGCAAAAATCTTGGATTCACGTGCATCGCCATCCTGACCCTTGCTCTTGGCCTCGGCGCAAACACCGCCATCTTCAGCATGGTGAATGCCCTGCTTCTCCATCCCTATAATTTTCGTGAACTCGACCAGCTCACAAAGGTTTGGGAAGATCGCGGTTTCGATGAAGGCATCGACGCAAGGCGTATGTCTGCGCCGGACGCTGACGACGTACGCACACGTACACGGGTATTCGAAACACTGGCAACCTATCGTTGTCATGACTTCAATTTGAACACCGCAGCAGACGTACAGCCTGTGCGCGGCTGCGAGGTTTCTGACAATTTCTTTGAGGTCCTGGGCGCAAACCCCAGGCTGGGCCGATCATTCAGTCCCGAAGAAGAACATCGCGGTCCGGACCAAGTCGCTATCGTAAGCCACGGCTTCTGGCAACGCCGTTTCGGCGGCGATCCCGAGTTGCTGGGAAGCCTGATTCAGCTTAATGGCCGTAAATACAACGTTGTTGGAATCATGCCGCAGGGATTTGACTATCCCGTGCCCATGGAACTTTGGGTTCCGCTCGCTTTGACTCCGGCCGAAAAAGAAGATCGCTCAAAACTTTCGCTCGAGGCACTCGGCCGCCTGAAGCCGGCCGTTCGTATCGCGCAAGGGCAAGCCGCGCTAGATGCCTTGTCACAACACCTACGGCAGGAATTTCCCGTAACGAACGGAAACAGGCGCGTAACCTTGTTGCCGCTCCGCAAGGAGTTATACACATTCACCCTGCCTCTGTTTCTGCTATTGCAGGTCGCAGCCGTTTTCGTTCTCCTTCTCGCCTGCGCAAACCTCGCCAATCTGCTTCTGGCACGAGTCCTTGGCCGGCAGAAAGAAGTCGCGGTCCGCACCGCATTAGGCGCAGACGGTTGGCGCCTCGCGCGGCTCTTTATCACCGAGACCCTCCTGCTTTCCTGCATTGCAGGGGCTGTCGCCATCCTGGTTTCTTTTTGGAGCGTGAACCTGCTCCGCACCAGTATTTCCTCAAGCTGGACGATGTGGGTTCCAGGCTGGGACGGCATTCAATTGGACCGCACCGTTCTCTTGTTTACCGTTCTTTTGGCAGTCCTTGTGGGAGTCCTGTTTGGTTTCGTCGCCGCTGTGCACTCCAGGCGTGCCGAGCCCTTTGCCACACTCAAGGAAGCCGGCCGCGGCCCCATGCTCGGAGGCCAAGGGAAACTGCGCAATGCGCTTGTCGTCGCGCAGGTGATGTTCGCGCTCATCCTTCTTGTGTGTGCAGGCCTGATCACCAATGCCTTCGTACGGCTCGCGGAGGTCTATCGCGGATTCCGGCCCGCCAGTGTATTGAGAATCGAAATAAACTTGCCCGAAAAAAGCTACTCCACAGACACGGAAATTTCGGGCTTTTACGAGCAATTGCTTCACGGCGCATCGGCACTACCCGGCACGAGCGCCGCCGCAATTGTCAGCAACAGCCCGGCAAGCAATGTGGATAACGAAACGACTCCCTTCACGATCGAAGGCCGTTCGGCACTGAAGGCCAGTGATGCCCCTTCTGCGGACCTGCAGATTTCTAGTCCCGATTATTTTCAGGAACTGCGCATCCCTTTGATCGCAGGTCGTGTCTATTCCGAATCGGACAACGCGAATTCGGCGCGCGTCGCGGTGATCAGTAGGACCATGGCTAACCGTTTTTGGCCGCGCGGAGAGGCCCTTGGTCAACACATCAAAATCGGACCGCCGGATTCCACCGAGCCGTGGATGACAGTCGTTGGTGTGGTCGAAGATGTTCGGCAGAACTGGTGGAATCCAGCTGCGCGTCCTGCCATTTACGAACCGTTTCTCCAGTCGCCGCAGCGGTCGATGGTCTTTCTCCTGCGCGGCAAGGCCGATCCGGAGAGCTATGTGCCGAGCATGCAGGAAGCGGTTCGGCAAATCGATGATCAAATCGCACTAACAGGCGTCAACACCCTCGAAAGTGAAATCACGGATTCGATGGCGATTGTCCGAATCATGGGGTTGCTCATGGCGACATTCGGTTCGGTAGCTTTAACCCTCGCTTCCTTGGGCGTCTATGGCGTGCTCGCGGAAAATGTCGCTCGGCGCGTTCCGGAAATCGGCATTCGTTTGGCCCTCGGCGCCGAGCCTCGCGACGTCATGCGACTCGTGTTTGGTCAGGCACTGAAACTTACGGGAATTGGCCTGGCCATTGGATTACCCATCGCCTTCGCTGTAAATCGCGCCATGGCCAACCTGATTTTCGGGATCGTGAGCGTTAATCTTTTGCTTTTGGCGGAATTCACGGCGCTTCTCATTATTGCGGCCGCTGTGGCCGCATACATCCCAGCGCGCCGCGCCATGCGCGTCGATCCGATGGTCGCTTTACGTTATGAGTGAATTCCACAAAGCCAAGGAGCGCGCTGGCTATTGCCAAAACAGGAGCGCCTTGAGGAAACTGCGTGCAGCACTCAACCGTCTTGCGAGTCTCTTTCATAGAGAGAGCTACGAACGTGAGCTGACCGCTGAGATGGAAAGCCACCTGCAGTTGCACATGGACGACAATCTGCGCGCAGGAATGTTGCCGGCACAAGCCCGGCGGGAGGCGATCATGAAACTAGGTGGCGTGGAACAAACCAAGGAAAACTACCGCGAGCGCCGCGGTCTCCCCATTTTAGAAACGACACTACAAGACGGTCGCTACGCCTTTCGCTTACTTCGCAAAAACCCCGGCTTTGCTCTGGTCGCCGTTTTGATCCTTGCGCTCGGGATCGGGGGCAACACCGCCGTATTCAGCGTGATGAACAGCGTCCTTCTTCGAAGCCTTCCGCTGCCCCGTCCTGAACAGTTGGTGTACTTAGTGCTTCCGAATGGCAAACCTGACGGCGCAAGTAACACGGGCGACGATAGCACCTCATTCTCGGAACCGGTCTTCGAGCAACTGCGCACGGTTCACGCTGCGTTTTCCGATTTGATGGCTTATATCCCGCTGGCGATCGGCAAAACGGCGGTCCGCATCGGACAGGACCCTGAAGAAGCAGAAGCGGACGAAGTAAGCGGCAATTTTTTCTCGGGCCTCGGCACCTCCTTTGCGCGTGGCCGCGGTTTCACACTTGAGGATGAGACTGCGCACGCTCCGGTCGCCGTGCTCAGCTATTCCTATTGGACGGTCCGCTTCGGCCGCAGTCCCTCCGCCGTAGGCCAAACGATTTACGTAAAAGGAGTGCCGTTCACAATCATCGGGGTGAGCGGGCAAGACTTCTACGGCGTCGAGCCCGGTCTTTCCACGGATCTGTGGATCCCATTGCAGAATCGGCCTGAGTTGAATGCCTGGGGCGAACCGCCGTCAGAAGACAGCACGCTCTACGGTTCGCCCAAATGGTGGTGTATTCGGTTGATTGGCCGGCTGCAGCCTCACGTTACGCCGCCGCAAGCGATCGCGATGATCGATCCTGCTTTTCAAAGCTCTGCGCTGATCGGCCTTGGCACAATCGACCCAAAGACGCCGAAACCCACTTTGGCCCTCGCCCCCACGGAAGGCATTCAAGGTATTCGTGACGATTACGCTCAGCCCATCGAAATTCTGATGGCCATGGTGGGATTGGTTCTCGTCATTGCCTGTACCAACGTGGCCATGCTTCTCGTGGCGCGGAATTCCGCTCGCCAGCGAGAGTTTTCCATGCGGCTGGCACTTGGAGCAGGCCCTAGCCGCCTGTTGCGGCAGTTGCTGGCAGAAAGCCTGTTGCTGGTGGCGGTTGGCGCGGCGCTAGGCTGGATTTTTGCGACCGCCGCCAGCAGTGCTCTCGCCGCGTGGTCGAGTTTGGAAGTTCCCTTCACGCTGGATTCCCGCGTTTTGGTTTTTACACTCGCGATTTCGATGGCGAGTGCCGTGGTATTCGGTCTCGCCCCACTTCGAAGCGCTCTCAGTGTTTCCGATGGGCCAGGTCTTAAGACCTCGAACGCGGCGGCGCAGCGCAACAAGAAATCCTCCCGGACCGGAAAATTGGTTGTCTCTTCCCAAATGACTCTCTGCGTCATTCTGCTGGTCGGCGCGGGCTTACTCGTTCGTTCGCTTCGCAATTACGAGATCTTGCCGCTCGGCCTTCGTACCGATGGACTGCTGGTTTTCGGCATCAGTCCGCTTTCCGCGCACTCCGACGACGAAAGAGCGCATTTCTATCAAAGACTCCTCGAACGCCTGCGGGTTGTGCCCGGAGTTGAATCCGCGACAGTAATGGCCAACCGTCTCGGCTCCGGTTGGAGCAACAACGGTGTCTTTGCCATCGATGGCGTGACACCGAGAGGCAGTCTTGAAGAGATAGGAATGCGTGCAAATGACGTCGGATCTGACTATCTACACACCCTGGGAGTTCCTATCCTCCAAGGCCGCGATATTGCGGATGCTGACACGCGCCAGGCGCCAAAGGTTGCCGCCGTCAATCAAACGTTTGTCAGGCGGTTTTTTCCGAATGGCGCCGTATTGGGCCATATGGTGGGCGGTACGAAAGCTGAAAGTCAGTTCACGATCGTCGGCGTGGCCGCGGACAGCAAATATACGAGCGTCGCCGAAAAGCCGAGGCCGATGATTTATTTTCCTTATAGCCAGCGCGGATCAGTTTCCGATATGCACGTCGAGCTGCGCATCTCGGGAAATCCCGAGGCGCTCATACCCAGCATCCGCGCCGTCCTCCGCGAGATTGATCTAAACCTTCCCATGCAAAAGCCTATGACGCAGCGCGCGCAATTCGATGAAAGCTTCTGGCAGGCGCGTCTCTTCGCGCGGCTAGCGTTGTTCTTCGGTTTGATAGCGGCGCTTCTCGTCGCCACCGGCCTCTACGGCACGCTCGCGTATCGCGTCAGCCACCGCACTTCTGAAATTGGCGTACGCATGGCCCTAGGCGCGCAGCCCTCGCAAGTCCTCTGGATGGTCTTGCGCGAAAGTTTGCTGATCAGCGTGGCTGGTGTCGCCGTCGGCGTCCCACTGGCCATCGCTGGCGCGCAACTTATGCGCTCGATGCTCTTCGGTGTCATGCCGGGGGATTCGATCTCCTATCTCGCCGCGCTCTTAGGCGTGACACTGGTCGCACTCATCGCCAGCGTCATCCCTGCGCGGCGCGCCGCTTCCGTCGATCCAATCGTCGCGTTGCGCCATGAATGATTGGACGAAATGGGACAGATCTCTCAAGTTTGCCAATTAGTTCGATTTAATCTAGATCGGCGCAATTTTGAACGACACAGTCTGGCTAGAAAGGATCTAGCTTGAGACGCATTCGCGCAGGGTTCTTCCGCATGGCTGGCATCTTCCGCAAAGAAAGTCGCGACCGCGAACTCGCCGCCGAAATGGAGAGCCATCTCCAGTTGCACATCGACGACAATCTGCGCGCTGGCATGAGCGCAGAAGAGGCGCGCCGCCAAGCACTGATCAAGCTCGGTGGCATTGAACAAAGCAAAGAAGCGTATCGAGAACGAAGGGGGTTGCCGATGCTCGAAACGTTCCTCCAGGATCTCCGCTTCGCGGCTCGCATGTTGCGCAAGAACCTAGGCGTCACAGTCATCGTCGTGCTCACTCTCGCCCTTGGCGTCGGCGCGAACACCGCCATCTTCGGGCTGGTAAATGGCCTTCTTCTGCAGCGTCTGCCGGTGCCCGCCGCCGAACAAATCGTCGCACTGGTGATTCAGTCTGGTGATTCCTCTCTCGGAGCGCTCGGCTTTTCCTATCCGCAATTCGTGGAATTCCGCGAGCAAACGGCGCCGATCTGTGAAGTCCTCGGCTCAGCCACGGCTTGGCGCTTGAACTTCACCGCTGAAGGACATAGCGACACGCTTACCGTCGGCGGCGTTAGCGGCAACTATTTTTCCGCGCTCGGCGTGAGGCCCGCTCTCGGCCGGCTCGTCGTTCCAGGCGAAGGCGAGCACCCTGGGGAACCCGCCATCCTCGTCCTCAGCTATTCCCTCTGGCAAAGGAGATTCGGCGGTGATCCGCGGGTGATCGGTAAACAAGTGCGCTTGGGCGGCAAGCCGGCAACGATTGTCGGCGTCATGGAGAAAGAATTCCGGGGACAGTTTTCCGTCTTCGACATGGATGCGTACGCTCCGCTCAGCACCGCGTTCGACAAATCTTCGGCCACCAACTTTTGGAATAGCCGCGATATACATTTAATGCTTGTTCTTGGCAGACTGAAGCCCGGCGTGACTTTCGCCCAGGCCCAGAGCAGATTCGACGTAATCTCGCGGCGGCTCGCCGCGCAATACCCCGCGACAGACAAAGATTTGCGTGTGCGCGTGATGGATGAGCGGCACTCGCGCCCCATTCCTTACGCCAACAATGCGTTCATTGTATTTTCGGGATTATTTCTGATCCTCGGCGCTCTCGTTCTCCTGCTCGCTTGCACCAACATTGCAAATATTCTGATGGCGCGCGCGTCTGTCCGCCAGCGCGAAATGGCCATTCGCGCGGCTCTCGGCGGCGCTCGCTACCGTCTCGTTCGCCAAATGCTTACAGAAACGATGCTCACCGCCCTGCTCGGTGGAATTGCCGGAGTCGCGCTTGGCGCGGGCCTGAGCCATTTGGCTAGCTCCACTCATCTGTCCAACATTCCTATTCGGCTCGGCTTCGGTTTTGATTGGAGAGTTTTTGTCTACGCGCTCGCGGCAGTAGTCTTCACCGCGGTGTCCGCAGGCCTGTCGCCCGCACTTCGCGCCACGCGCGCCGATGTCAATACTGTGCTGCATCAAGGCGGCCGCGTGGACGCCGGCGGCAAGGCCCGGCACAAGGTTCGCGGCGATCTTATGGCCGCGCAGGTCGCCGGCTCGCTCACGTTGCTGATCGTCGCAGGGCTTTTTGTCCGCAGCCTGCGCGCTGTCGAGCACATGGACATCGGCTTCGATGCAAATCAGCTTTTGAACGTCCGCCTCGATCCTTCCGTCAATAATTTCAACGAAACACAGACCAAGGAATTTTATCGCTCGCTCGAAACAAAAATCCGCGCGCTTCCTGGCGTGCAGTCCGCGAGTCTGGCGTCAGCCGTACCAATCGGATATGCGTTCGGCAGAGAATCGGTTTATATCGAAGGGCGGCCCGTGCCACCCGGCCAAAAGGCGCCTGAGATGATGTTCAATAGCGTCGATGCGCCGTATTTCGAAACGCTCCGCGTTCGTGTCCTTCTCGGCCGCGCCTTCACGGACGCAGACAGCGAGACGTCTCCACGCGTCGCGATCGTCAACGAAACGATGGCCAGACGTTTTTGGCCCGGGGAAAGCCCCATCGGCAAACGCTTTAGTTTGACCAGCGATGCCGGGCCCTTCGTCGAGATCGTCGGCGTCGCGCGCGACGGCAAGTACCGCGTTCTCACTGAAGATCCGCAACCGTACCTTTACGTCCCTCTCACGCAACGCTTCACCGCGCAGCGCACCCTGCAGATTCGTTCTTCAATGCCTCTCGCATCGCTTGCTCCCATAGTCCAAAGCGAAATACAAGCGCTCGACGCCAATGACCCAATTGAAGAAATCCAAACGATGAAGGAATCGCTGGGCGGCACATTAGGATATTTCATTTACCGTCTCGGAGCTTCGCTGGCGGCGGCCATGGGTTTGTTGGGCCTGCTCCTGGCAGTTGTAGGCGTCTATGGGGTCGTTTCCTACGCCGCAACGCAACGCACCCAGGAGCTCGGCATTCGAATGGCGCTGGGAGCAAACCCGCGCCAAATTCTCGCGCTCCTGCTCAAGCAGGGTGCACGACTCGTAATCGCGGGATTGCTTTTCGGCCTGGGCGGCACCTGGGCCCTTACTCGTGCGATGACCCACATGCTGGTCGGCGTAAGCCCGGGCGATCCGCTCACTTATCTATCCGTCGCGGCGCTGCTCTCTTTCATCACGCTGCTCGCGTGCTGGATTCCCGCCCGACGCGCCATACGCGTCGATCCCACGGTGGCTCTGCGTTATGAGTAGCTCATCAACGCCTGACTGGCTTCTCTTCCCTCGTTCCAACTATCCCCAGAAATATCCCTTGACGGCAAAGCGTCGTTACACTATTTTGCTCTAGGCCTTGATGGACATAGCCTGCACGCAGGCCCGGGAGTAAATCGTGAAAAAATCGGAACAACGCGACCTCTTTCCCGGTGCGCTTGAAATGATGATTCTCCGAACTCTCAAGCGCCAGCCCCTGCATGGCTACGCGCTCGTTCAGCACATCAAGCGAACCTCCAACGATCTCCTCCAAATCGAAGAAGGCTCGCTCTATCCCGCTCTCCAGCGTCTGCTCAAGGAAGAACTAGTGAAATCCGAATGGGGCATCTCCTCCACAAACCGCCGTGTTCGAATTTACAAATTGACAGCCGCTGGCTCAAAGCATCTCGAGCACGAAGTATCGCGTTTTGAAAAAATGCTTGAAGGAATTACACGCGTCTTGGCGCCGGGTGAACTATGACTTGGTTCAAGCAGCTCTTCTCGCGCCGCCGCCTTTACAACGATCTTTCGGGAGAGATTCAAGAGCACCTCGAAGAAAAGATCGATGAGCTCGTGGCGAGCGGCATGTCGAGAAAAGAAGCCACCGCCGCCGCCCGCCGCGAATTTGGCAATGTCAATTTGGTGGAAGAAGACAGCCGCGCGGTCTGGCGCTGGCCCTCCATCGAAAGCGTTTTCGCGGACATTCGCTACGCTTTGCGCACGCTTCGCAAGAGTCCCGGATTCACCGCAACCGCGATTGTTACCCTTGCGCTCGGTATCGGCGCAAACACCGCTATTTTTATGTTGCTCGACGCCATCCGTTTGCGCAGCTTGCCTGTGCATGATCCGCAAGAACTTGCCGAAGTGCGGATTACGGACGCCGGGCACCAAGGCATGGGGCTCAATCAGCAGTACGGAGAATTAACGCGGCCTCTGTGGCAAGAAATCCGGGACCACCAGCAATCCTTTTCCGGCGTATTTGCTTGGAGTGTGAACCTAAGGTATGTGGGCCGGGGAAGCGAGATGCACCACTTCCACGAGCTTCGCGTGAGCGGCGACTTTTTCCGCGTATTGGGAGTCCGGCCCTTCCGCGGTCGCCTATTGATGCCCGAAGATGAGGACGCGTGTCCCATGACCCGCGCGGTGGTGAGTTACTCCTATTGGCAAAGCGAACTGGGCGGGCGCGACCTGGGAGAAGGTACAAAACTTGTAGTCGATAACGAACTTGTGGAGATCGTCGGCGTGACGCCGCCAGGGTTCTATGGAATGGTGGTCGGAGAGAAGTTTGATATTGCGATTCCGTTTTGCCAGCCGAAAGAAGAGTTACGGCGCGACGTCTTTGAAGCCTCGGTGATGGGCCGTCTGAAGCCAGGCGTGACAATGCAACGCGCCTCGGCCGAAATGGATGCACTTAGCTCCGGCATTTTCGAAGCCACCGTTCCGCAAGGCCGCGACACGCGTTCGACTGAAACGTACAAACACTTCCGCCTCGCAACTTACCCTGCTTCCACAGGTGTTAGTTCCCTGCGGGAGTATGACCGCTCCCTCTTGCTGCTGCTGGGCATCGCAGGACTAGTTCTGCTCATCGCTTGCACAAACCTCGCCAACTTAATGCTTGCTCGCGCGAGCGCACGCCAGCGTGAAATGGCGCTGCGGCTCGCGCTGGGCGCATCGCGCGCCCGTCTGTTACGGCAGTTATTCACGGAGAGTCTGCTGCTCGCGACGACAGGCGCCGTCCTGGGTGTCGCTTTGGCGCAATCTTTGAGCCGGCTGCTGGTGTGGTCGTTTTCGACAGAGGGAGCCGAAGCAAATCTGCAGATGGTCACAGATTGGCGTGTACTCCTTTTTGCGGCGGGGGTAGCTGTCTTTACATGCGTCGTTTTCGGAATTGCTCCCGCGCTGCGCGCCACTCGCGCCGAGCCCATCTCTGCGATGAAGGCCGGGGGCCGTGGAACAACGGGAGGCCGCGAGCGTTTCTCGTTGCAGCGGCTTCTGGTCGTGGCGCAAGTCTCTGTTTCTCTGGTGCTCCTCGTGGGCGCTCTCCTCTTTGTGCGCAGCTTCCGCAACCTGATGACCTTCGATCCAGGCATGCGCGAAAACGGCATCACCGAGGCATTCCTGGGATTCTGGCAATCGAATCTGCCCAAAGAACGTTGGGCAGACTGCCAACGCGAATTATTGGAGGAGGTGCGCTCCGTGCCCGGCGTTTTGAACGCCGCGACGACCACGAATGCACCGCTCCTTGGAAGCAGTTGGGAGCATGGCGTTCGCATCGGATCGCAGGAAGGAAATTCCAAATTCACATGGGTGAGTCCGGACTACTTCGAAACGATGGGCATTCCGGTTATCCAAGGCCGCGGCCTTGCGCGGGAGGATACCGCTTCATCGCAGCGAGTGGCACTGGTGAATGAGACGTTCGTTCGCCGTTATTTAAACGGCACCAACCCAATCGGGCAAACTCTGCGCACCAGCCCGGAGCCGGATTACCCCGCCACCGTTTACGAAATTGTCGGCGTCATCCCAGATACGAAATACAACGACCTGCGCGGCCAGACCCCGCCCATGGCCTTCGCGCCCGCTTCTCAATTCCCCGGACAGGGCCCCTGGACTGAAGTGATGATTCACTCAAATCTTGCTCCTGCGGCCATCGCCGCGGCTGCGAAGCGTGTCATCGCCGAAAAACATCCCGACGTTGTCACCCAGTTCGCTGATTTTCAAAGAGAGATTCGCGACGGGTTGGTCGAGGAGCGCTTGATGGCGACGCTGTCAGGATTCTTCGGCCTCTTGGCAGTGCTCCTAGCGTTGGTCGGGCTTTACGGCGTCATTTCCTACATCGTCGCCATGCGCCGGAACGAGATCGGCATTCGCATGGCTCTCGGCGCCAGCCGAAGCGATGTTGTCGGCATCATCGTTCGGCAAACTCTGGTATTGCTCGCCCTCGGCGTCGGCGTTGGCGTCCTGCTTGCCCTAGCCGCCGTTCAAAGCGCAGGTTCGCTCCTCTTTGAGCTGCAGCCGGATGATCCGCTCACCTTCGCGGGCGCCTCCGCTCTCTTGGTAACCATCGCGCTGATCGCCAGTTTCTTGCCGGCTCAGCGAGCTTCGCGCGTCGATCCCATGGTTGCGCTGAGGTATGAGTGAGAGCTCTGTACAAATTCTCGGGTGTATTACGCGCGTCTTAGCGCGGAGGAAATCATGAATTGGTTCAAACAACTGTTTTTGCGTCGCCGCTTCTACAACGATCTCTCGAACGAGATGCAGCAACATCTCGAAGAAAAAATCGAAGAACTGGTCGCCGCCGGCATGCCCGGAAAAGAAGCCAAGGCGGCCGCCCGGCGCGAATTCGGAAATCTGAGCTTAGTCGAAGAACATAGCCGGGACGTTTGGCGGTGGCTGTCGTTCGAGAATTTTCTCTCCGATGTGCGCTACGGATTGCGAATGTTGCGGCACAATCCCGTTTTCACCACGGTCGGCTTATTGACGATCGCCATTGGAATTGGGGCCAACGCGGCGGTCTTTAGTGTTGTGAACAGCGTCCTGCTGAAGCCGCTGCGCTATCCCAAAGCGGAAGAACTGGTTTCACTGCACCAGACCGCTCCGGGCGCGGCGGGGCTGGCGGATTTCGAAAACGGGCTGCTGCTTTCGCCTTCGATGTACTTCACGTACTCCGAGCATAATCGGACATTTCAATCGATGGGCGTGTGGGTGACAGACACGGCGAATGTGACCGGTCTGGCCGAGCCGGAACAAGTGCGCCTCGCCGCTGTGAGCGATGGCGTGCTTCAGGCGCTTGACGTTGCGCCAGCAGCGGGGCGGTGGCTCTCGCGGATTGACCAGGTTCCGCGCGGGCCGGACCGAGTGATGCTGAGCTACGGATATTGGCAGCGGCAGTTCGGCGGAGACCGCAGCGTGATTGGGCGAAACCTAACGATCGATTCGCGGCCGCGGGAAATTGTCGGCGTAATGCCGCAAGGGTTTCGATTCGTCGATACAGACTTTGACGTAATCGTGCCGCTGGCGTTCGACCGCGGGAAGCTAATCCTGGCAGGCTTTGGATATCACGGAATCGCTCGGCTCAAGCCCGGCGCGACGATTGCAGAAGCGAACGCGGACATAACGCGCATGCTGCCGATCTGGATGGATTCCTGGACAAACGGGAAGGGGTCAAACCCTCATTTTTACGAGACGTGGAAAATTACGCCGGCGATTCGGCCGTTGAAGCAGGAAGTAGTCGGGAACGTGAGCGAAGTGCTGTGGGTGGTGATGGGGACGATTGCGCTGGTGATGTTGATCGCATGCGCTAACGTGACGAATTTGATGCTGGTGCGCGTAGAGGCGCGACAGCAGGAACTGGCGGTTCGAGCCGCGCTCGGCGCAGGCCGGGGACGCATCGTGCGGGGACTTCTGGTCGAAAGTGTGATGCTGGGACTGATCGGCGGAGTGATTGGCGTCGGGCTGGCTTATGCAGGGGTACGGTTTCTTGCCGTGGCTGGCCCGGCGAATCTGCCGCGATTGAGCGAGATTTCGATAGACGCGCGGACTCTAGGATTCACTTTCGCAATTTCGGTGCTGTCGGGGCTGCTATTTGGACTGGTTCCAGCGCTTAAATACGCGGGGTCGCGATCTTCGTTGGAGTTGCGCAGCGCGGGGCGGGCGAGCAGCGCGAGCTGCGACCGGCACCGCGTGCGCAATTTCCTGGTCATAGGCCAAGTAGCAATGGCGCTCGTGCTGCTGGTGAGTGCGGGCTTGATGATTCGCACTTTCCAGGCGCTGCGAACGGTTGATCCGGGTTTTACGGATGCGCGGCATTTGCAGGCCATGAGAATTTCGATTCCGAATTTGCTGATCCCCGAGGCCGAGCGTGTCGCGCGAACAGAGAACGAAATTCTCGATAAATTGTCGGCGGTTCCTGGAGTGAATTCTGCGGGTTTTGTGAGCGAGATGCCGATGGAGGGACTCGATTCTGGCTGGGACTGCATCTTTGCTCAGGACAAGACCTATCCCGACGACGTGATGCCCCCGTTGCGATTGTACAAGTATATTTCTCCCGGCTTTTTGCGCACAGCGGGGACGCGTTTGATTGCCGGGCGGGAGTTCACGTGGGATGAGGTGTATGGCCTCCAGCCTGTCGTGATGATTTCAGAAAATTTGGCACGCGAGATGTGGGGCACGCCCTCGGCGGCGATCGGCAAACAATTGCGAGAGTTTTCGTCGATGCCGTGGCATGAGGTGATCGGCGTGATACAGGACGTTCGTGAGCGAGGCGTGCAAGAAAACGCCCCGCCAATCGTGTATTGGCCGCCGATGATGCAGTATTTATTTGGGGCGAAGACGCCCGAGACGATGCGGACGGAGACGTTCGTGATTCGAAGTGACCGCGCGGGCACCGAAACTTTTCTGAATGAAGTGCGGGAGGCGGTGTGGTCGGTGAATTCGAATTTGCCGCTGGCGTCGGTACGCACGATGCAAGAAGTGTACGGCAAATCGGTCGCGCGCACTTCCTTCACACTCGTGATGCTGGGGATCGCAGGCGCCATGGCGCTGACCCTGGGTCTCATCGGCATCTACGGCGTGATTTCGTACACCGTGTCGCAACGCAAGCGCGAAATTGGAATTCGTTTGGCACTTGGGGCGCAGAGCGGAGACGTGGTGGGCATGGTTCTCAGGCAGGGCGCAAAGCTGGCGCTGGTGGGCGTGTCCATCGGAGTGATCGTTGCTCTCGGATTGGCGCGGCTGATGACCAGCGTGCTGTTCGGCGTAACGGCGCACGACCCGCTGACGTTCGCCGCCGTCGCGGTGCTGCTGATCTTTGTCGCGCTCGTGGCCTGCTACATTCCAGCGCGCCGCGCCATGAAGGTAGATCCGATGGTCGCCCTGCGGTACGAATAACAGTACTTAGCGAATGTTCGAGACTTGCACGTTTCTTTGCACTGGATGATCTATGAATTGGTTCAAGCAAATATTCTCTCGACGCCGACTCTACAACGATCTCTCCGACGAAATTCGCGAACACCTCGACCAAAAGATCGAAGAACTCGTCGGCACCGGTTTATCTAAAAAAGAAGCCGGTGCCGCCGCCCGCCGCGCCTTTGGCAACCTAACCTTGATGGAAAACGACAGCCGCGAAGTCTGGCGATGGCCATCCATTGAGAACCTGCTCATCGACGTCCGTTACGCCCTCCGCATGCTGCGCAAATCTCCGGGTTTCACGGCCGTCGTCATTCTCACACTCGCCCTCGGCATCGGCGCAAACACCGCGATGTTCAGCGTGGTGGAGGGCGTTGTGCTGGCACCACTGAGTTACCTCCAGCCAGATCGACTCGTTATGGTCTTGGAAAGCAATATGCGCTTTCCACAAGACGCGATTTCGTACCCCAACTTCTTGGACTGGCAGCACAATGCTCGTTCGTTCCAGCAAATGGCGGTGGTTATGCTCCATCAGGGGTTTGACCTGACGGGTCGGGGAACACCTGAGCATCTTGCTGGTGACGAAATTTCCTCGGGCTTCCTCGGCACGCTCGGCGTGAGTCCATCTCTCGGCCGCGATTTCTCCCCTCAGGAAGACCAGCGCGGCGGAGCGCCCGTCGTCATCATTAGCAATCGTCTGTGGAGAAGCCGGTTCGGCGGCAGCCCTCAGGCGCTCGACGAGTCTGTAACTTTGGGCGGAATTGACTACACGATCGTGGGAGTCCTTCCAGCAGAGTTTCATTTTGTAGATGACGCGGACGTATATCTGCCGCTCGGACAGCACAATCCATTGCTCCTCGAAGCTCGCGGAAGCCATGACGCAATGGTCTCGATTGCCCGCCTAAAACCCGGGGTGAGCATCGCGCAGGCTCAGGCGGAGATGAGCGCGATCCAAGACCATCTGGATCAACTCTACCCCGATGCGGATCGAGGACTTGGAGTCGACGTCGAACCTCTCAAGCAAATAATCGTTGGAGACATACGTCGAACGCTTCTGTTGCTGTTGGGAGCCGTCGGTCTAGTGTTGCTGGTCACCTGCGCGAACGTCGCCAATCTCTGGATGGCCCGATCGGCGGCACGCTCCGAGGAGTTTGCGATTCGCTCTGCACTCGGAGCGAATCGCTCGCGCATAGTGCGCCAGTTGCTCACGGAAAGCGTGCTTCTTTCGCTCGCCGGTGGCTCTCTGGGCGTGCTCGTTGCCGTTTGGGGAGTCAGACCCTTGCTCGCGGTGATGACCGGAAACTTGCCGCGTAGCGAAAACATTGGCGTGAATGCTTCCGTACTGTCGTTTACATTTTGCGTTTCGATCGCAGTTGGAATTCTCTTCGGGCTTGCGCCCGCTCTAAGAAGTTCAAAGGCTGATCTGCAATCCTCGCTAAAGAAAGGTGGCCGAGGGGCCACGAATGTTCATCATCGCGCCCAAAGCAGTCTACTGATTGTTCAGATGGCTTTGACGTTGGTGTTATTGGTGGGTGCCGGCCTGCTGCTTCGCACCATACGCCACTTGTGGGAGACCAATCCCGGCTTCGACACCCAGCATCTGATTGCTTTCAAGGTGGGGCTTTCGCCTTCCGCTAACAAGTCAGGTTCGAGCATTCGCATTAGCCTCCAGCAGTTGCTCGACCGCATCCGGACGATTCCTGGCGTGCAGGAAGCGGACTTTACCATGCTCCTTCCTTTGACTAATGATGATGGCGAGGCACCCTTCTTGATTGACTCCCAAAAGCCCGAAGCTGTTCAAAATGCGCCTCGGACACTGGTGTTCGGCACAGGTACGAATTATCTTCGCACGATGGGAATACCGCTGCTCCGAGGCCGCTTCTTTACTCCCGAAGACACCACCAAATCGCCGTGCGTTACAGTCATCGACAGCGATTTTGCACAGCAGTATTTCCAAGGTAAAGATCCCGTAGGCCAAACAATCACTTTCGGATACAGCACCCCTGTAGGTCCCTGCCCGATTGTCGGAGTGGTGGGCCACGTCAGCCACTGGGGATTGGGTGAAACCGGCACGTACACCCTAGCGCAAAGCTACTTCTCGCTTTACCAGGACCCAGACAAGTGGGTGCCGCTGAACTATCCGGACTGGAAGATTATCGTTCGCACTCCGCTCGATGCCGCAATGTTGATCCCAGCGATCAAATCGGCGGTTTACGGCGGGGGCAGCGACCAGACGGTTTATGACGTCCACACGATGCGACAGATTGTCTCGGAGTCGATGTCTTCACAACAATTCCCCCTGATTCTGTTGGCAACGTTCGCGGGCTTGGCGTTGCTGCTGGCGTCCGTTGGAATCTACGGAGTGGTCTCCTATTCAGTCTCCCAGCGCGTGCACGAAATTGGAGTTCGCATGGCCCTCGGCGCTGAGAAGCGAAATATTTTTCGCATGGTAGTTGGACACGGTCTTCGGATCGCTCTTGTCGGACTCGCAATCGGCGCAATCGCCGCGCTGATTCTCACCCGGCTGCTCTCAAGTTTCTCGCAACTACTCTACGGAGTCGGCACCAACGATCCGACAACGTTCATCGTCGTATCGCTTGTGTTGACGATTGTTGCCGTTTTGGCGTGTTACATACCAGCCCGCCGAGCCATGCGCGTCGATCCAATGGTTGCGCTGCGTTATGAATAGTCTTTAGAACACCATCAACTCGACGTATGAAAACAACTGATTGCTCTTCGTCTACTGCGGTGGTTTCTTTTTGAAAAGACCGCCGAGACTCTTTACGGCATCGGCGGGAACTACGCCAGCGTCCTTTGCGCCGGAGGAGCCGAGACCGCCGACGCAACCGAGCTGCGACTTCAACATGCCGGCCGCGAGTCCGCCGACATCTGGAATGAATTTAGGATCCGCGGTCGTCCCTTGAATCTGGAAAGGTACGGTAGTGCCGCTCTTGCAGCCACCACCGCCACCGGTCGCTTTGCCAAGAAGTCCTCCAACGCCGGAAACCGGACTGGCGACGTCTCCAAGAGCACTCGTCAGAGTTGCGGCCATTTTGAAATCGAGAGTGTTTTTGGAGTCGACCGTACCCGCGCCGGAAAGATTTGCGACCCCGGGGAGAACGGCGATGAAATTGTCCGCCTTCAATCCATCGGGCGCCATGCGGAGATTGCTGGTGAGCTTTTCAATCTGCAAATCTTTGCCGCTCTTGATGCCCGCAAGCGAAGCAACTCCGCTCATCTTCGAGCCAAGATCGAAGCCCGCCAAAACTCCTTTGAAGAGACCGACGTTGCCAGTGGTAACCAACTTACCCACGGGGCCAGCAAGATCCAGGTCCGCGTTAAGCGTGCCGGCCTGAAGCGAAGCTCCCTTGGGAAGATTGATACCAAGCGCGGGAAGAAATAACTCCAGGTCCTTAGCTGGCATGTCCTTCGCTTCTACCTTGATGTTGACAATGGTATCGTCCCCTGCCGTCGTATATGTGCCATTGAGATGGGCGGCGGCACTGCCAATCTTGACCGTCGAGGGGTTAAGCACGCCTGCACTTTTCCGCAGATCGTATTTGGTATCGAAATCGACCGCGACCGGAACACCTGCAGGAGAACCACCCGAGATGAAGAGCGCCTTGGAGATTTTTACGTTGCCCTTGGTCTGGGCTTCGCCATTTTGCGAGGAGAGATTAGCGGTGAGGTCGAGAATGCCCCCAAGACCAGCTCTCGCGTCGACGAAGCCGGTAGAAGCGAGATCCAGCGAGTCCACTTCGAGCTTGGCGTCGATGGGCGTAAGCGAAGCGTCCGTCTGGTCGATGGGCCCGGCGGTTCCGTCGAGCTTGAATTTTCCGCCGGAAGGAAGATCGGCTGTAACGGTGACGGGAAATTTAGAGGTCATGGAAAAGTTGGACGCGACGATGTTCACGTGATCATAGGTGCTGCGTTTTTGGCTGCTGGTGGAACCGACGGTGATGCGGCCATCATTGAGCGTGAATTTCTGGACGGAGAAATCGGCGGGCGCGATGGAAGACGCCGCGGCTGGCTTCTGAGCAGACTTGGCGGCAGCCCCGCCGAGCGTGGAATAGTTCCACTGGCCAGCGGGATTGTGCAGAAGATTCACTTCAGGATTCTGGATAGTGATGCCGGTCACGTTGAGGGTCTTACTGAAGATGAGCGGCATTATTTCGACGCCGACTTTGACCGACTTGGCGGTGAGGAACGGCGACGTGCTGAACTTGGGATCGTCGCCCACGGAAAGACTTTCTGCGGAGAGCGATCCGGTAAGCAGGGAAAGACTGAGACCGCCAAGCTGAACCGGGCGGCCAAGGGCTTGCGAGGCTTTCTCTTCGATGGTGGGGCGGAATTTGTCCACGGGGATCAGAAACGGAACGATAACCACAATGAGGAGCAAAACAACAACCACGATAGCAACGATGCGAAGGGTGCGTTTCATGACTATCTCCAATGCGGCAGGGCTGGTGACGGATAGGGAGCGGTGGGAGATGGTAGCACGGAGCAGCGACAGTTGACACCGCTGGAAACAAAGCGCTTACTCCTTTCGGGGCAGGGCAGTCCACCAGCGTTCCTTTTTGCACAGCCTGCCGTTGGAGGCAGTTGTTAGGCTACTCACAGGGATGACGTTCGCTCTCGTTTGCATAAACGGTACATTTCGCCCAGAGATCGAATGAATACCGCCGACGATGCCCGCCTAAAGAAGCAAATACTCGACCGTAGGTAGGCGGAGCGCCAGGCGAATCGATAGGCTCTGAGCCATTTCAATCCAATTACCAAATTGGGATACGGGGGCAGGAGGAGGACCGAAAGAATTTTTTGGATATCTTTGGCCGGGTCTCGCTCATCTAATTATGTAAGAGAACTTGAGCAATGAACGTGCATAGGAGGTTCAAGAACATGAACATTTTGAGGTATGCCGAGGGGCTATTCAAACCTCGATTGGCCAGGCGAATTTTGATTTCCGGCTTGGCGCTAGGTGTGGTGTACGCGAGCGAGGCTCAAAACCTTGCAGCCCAACAAGACACGCAAGCCCCGGTGCAGAGTCAAGACGAACCGCCGGACGGGCAGCAGAGGCCGCAACATGCGCCTCAGACTCCCGAACAATTGCAACAGTTGGTCGCTCCGATTGCGCTTTATCCGGATTCCCTGGTGGCGCAAATCCTGGCCGCGTCGACGTTTCCCGAGCAAATCGTCGAGGCCGATAGATGGGTGCAAGCGCATCCTGACCTGAAAGGCGAAGCTCTTGGTCAAGCGGTGGATCAACAACTCTGGGACCCCAGCGTCAAGGCGCTTGCCGCATTTCCGTCCGTACTTGGAAATATGGACAAGAATCTCACCTGGACTTCCTCACTGGGTGATGCCTATTACAACCAGCAACAGGACGTAATGGATGCCGTGCAGGTGATGCGGCAGCGAGCCCAGCAAGCTGGCAATCTTAAGAGCACGCCGCAGCAAACCGTTTCCACGCAAGACTCGACAGTTGTCATTCAGCCTGCGAACCCCAATGTCGTCTACGTTCCCGCCTACAATCCGTGGATAGTTTATGGAGGTCCCATCGGGCCATGGCCTGGGTGGTACCCCTACCCGGGAATCTGGTATGGCGGTCCTTATCTTTCGTTCGGACTCGGCTTCGGAGTCGGTTTCTACGGCGGATTCGGGTGGGGCTGGAACAATTGGGGATTTAATTGGCGTAACCATTACGCGATTTATAACCACAACCGCTACTACTCCCGGAGCGCGACATTCTACAACCGCAACAATTACTATCGCGGAGGAGGCGCCCGCGGCGGCGTCTACAATCGCCCCGGCGCCACCACAAGGCCTTTTAACGGAAACAACCAGGCCGCTCGAGGTTACGCGGCACCCCACACGCAGGGCGGGACCCGCTCCAGCGCCTTCAGCGGCTACGACCGTGGAGGCCAGGCCAGGAGCTATTCATCACGCGGAAGCGCCAGCGCCGGTGCAGCGCATGGCGGCGGATCTCACGGCGGCGGGGGCAGGCCTCATTAATCGAACTCTCGATGAGTTCCTCGCAGATCAAAAAATATATATGGAGAAAAACAATATGTTGCGGACGCAGTTGAGCTTGAATAAATCTCTCATGGCCAACCTTGCAAAGTTGGCCGCGGTTGCCATCCTCTTGACGCCCTGCTTTGCCACGCGCGCCACGGCGCAGCAGCATGGACAGAAGACGTTCCCAACGGCGGAGGCCGCGAGCCACGCGCTGGTCACGGCGCTCCGGGCTAACGACGAAAAAGCGCTGATCGAGATCCTCGGGCGCGACGGAAAGCAAATCGTCTCCTCGGGAGACGAAGCCGAAGACGCGGAAAGCCGTGCCAATTTCGTGCGGAGATTTCAGCAAATGCACCGCTTCGTGGATGAACCGAACGCGACAACTACGCTGTATATCGGCGCGGAGAATTGGCCCACGCCGATTCCGCTCGTGAACAACGGCAACGCCTGGTACTTCGACACCGACGCTGGCAAGCAGGAAATCCTCTTCCGGCGAATTGGCGAGAATGAGATGTCAACCATCCGCGTTTGCGAGGAACTTGCGGCGGTCGAAAAGGAATATCATTCCTCGAACCACAACGAGTACACCTATAAAATTTATAGCGATGAAGGCAAGCACAATGGCCTTTATTGGAAAACCAGTGAAGGCGAACCTCCCAGCCCTATCGGCCCGCTGTTGGCCTCAGCCGTGGTTGATGGCGAAGGCAAAGGTCGGGACGGCGCTCAGGCTCCTTTTCGCGGCTACTTTTTTCACATCCTGACGCGTCAGGGGAAAAATAGCCCGGGCGGTGCGAAAGACTACATCTCAGACGGCAAAATGACTGGAGGATTCGCTTTCGTGGCGTATCCGGCGGAATACGGTTCGTCCGGCGTGATGACATTCATTGTGAACGAGAATGGCGAAGTGTTTCAGAGGGATCTCGGCAAGAAGACCGAGGTGCTCGCCAAATCCATGAAGGAATACAACCTCGATTCCAAGTGGCAAAAGGCTGAGGAGCCTCAGGAAGAAAGTGGTTCCGGCGATCAGAAAACCAATCAATAGTCGCTGAAGTGATGCGCGAGATGGTGGAGCGCCGCTAGCCAGGCGTCCAAGATTTTGAGAGAAGATACGACGCAATCGCGGAAGCGGAAGAGTACGGCAGACGCAGTAGAGACAACCAAGAGCGGACGCGTGCTAAACTACCGGGCGTGACGCTAAAGGCCCACCTACTCCTGGCAAGCGCAGCCATTCTCTTCACAAGCTGTGCTGCGAACGCACAGCAAACTCCCGACAAGTCCGATCTTCCGGATTCTCCGAAACCGCAAAAGAATCCAAATGGAGCAAACCAGGATCAGCAGAAGAATATTCTGGCGACTCCATTGGGGCTGATGACGAGAAGGTCTTACGTTTATCCCGAGCTGGCGACCACACCAGGACCGCTGAGTTCTCTGCAGAAATTTGAGCTCTTTCTCGACAAAAGCGTATCCCCCCCGCAATTTCTGGGTTCTTTAGCCTTTGCCGGAATCAGCCAGGCACGAAATACACTGCCCGGCTACGGACAGGGAGGCGCGGGATTCGGAAAGCGATTTGGGTCCTCGATGGCTACGGGCGCCTCCAGCCATTTTTTTGGATCGTTTCTCCTGCCATCGGTGCTGCATGAAGATCCACGATTCTTCGTGAAACTGAACGGCGGATTTAAGTCGCGAGCCGCATACGCGCTCCGCCGGGCACTGGTGACTCGCACGGACGCAGGAAACGAAACATTCAACTGGGCGGGAACCTTGGGGCCGTTGGCCGCAGAAGGACTGGCAAATACGTATCTTCCTGATGCGCAAAGAACAGCGGGAAATACGTTTGAGCGTTACGGGGTTCGCATCGGATTCAGCGCGGCGAACAACCTATTGAAGGAATACTGGCCGACGATTTTCAAGAGATTGCGCATCGGCAAGGTCGCTCCCGGCTTGCGGCCCGATACGACGCAGCCAACGCCGTCGGGTGGCCCGCCGAAAGTTTCGTGACTTCAAGACAAAGGCTGCGTCGCTTGGGGCGCGCAACGTAATATAATAATGTGGAAGAGCGGGGCTGTAGCTCAGATGGATAGAGCAACGGTTTCCTAATTAGCTTTTCTCTCGCTAACCCGTTGATTCTGTGTCGCGGACGTTCCGTGCCACTACCCCTATTTCGTGCTAGTTCGTGACGTAACTTGCAACGGTGTTTGCAACAGTTTTGGCGAAAATGAAAGAGCGATTCTCAACCCGCGAAGCTGCGAAGAAACTAGGGCGCACGATTGTCTCGCTGCAACGGCATATCGCGGCGGGCACGGTGGCCGCACCGCCGCTGTCGAAGGCCGGCGGCGTGACGGTGCGTCTCTGGACGACGCGCGACATCGAGAAGAGTCGGAAGGCGCTCGCGAAGATCAGGCGGGGCAGGAAGAAGAAACGTTAGCTCAGGGGACGCCACTGCAAAATTAACGCGATGCGGTAATCGATACGTCACCAGAACTGTACCACGCTCGGTTAGTATAAGCTTGCCTAACCATGACTCCAAACGAAAAGGGAACCGCTCTAGAAGCAGTTGTGTCTGCCATCGAGGAACTCATTCTCAAGACATCACCCCTCGCGGAAAAAAAGCCCGCAAGGATCGAAAATAGAAAGATTGTTCGAATC
>DATDHE010000411.1:0-11792 GCA_036521695.1 Candidatus Acidiferrum sp.
GAGGGCCACATTGGACGGGGTTTCGGTGTTTCGCTAAACTGAAGGATTGAAATCAGAGCGCAGGACTTTCTATAAGCACGAGCGAAATGACTAACAAACCACAGGGCGGCGTACGAGTACGTTTTGCGCCTTCTCCGACTGGGTATCTCCACGTCGGAGGCGCGCGGACGGCCCTATTTAATTGGCTATTTGCGCGGCGGCAGCACGGCACGATGATCCTAAGGATTGAAGACACCGATGCGGAGCGAAACAAACCGGAGCTGGTGACGGGGATCCTCGACGGTTTGAAATGGCTCGGCGTGGAATGGGATGAAGGCCCGTTTTACCAATCGCAGCGCACGCAACTTTATCGCGAGGCCGCCAAAAGGTGCCTTGCGAATGGCAGCGCGTTCTTGTGCTACTGCCCGCCGGAAAAGTACGCGGGCGGAGACCACGCGGAACCTGCGCAGGACGAAGAGCCAAAGGGCGGCGGAGCTCGCCGCGTGACACGGTGCAGTTGTCGCGACGGCAAGCCATCGACACCAGGTGCGAAACCGGCGGTGCGTTTTAGAGTGCCTCTCGGCGGAACGACGAAATTTACCGATGTGGTCTTTGGTGAGACGGAATTTTCGAATGATGAAATCGAGGATTTCGTGTTACTGCGCTCTGGCAAGGGTGACGAAGAGTTTGGCCAGTCGATGTATCAACTGGGTGTGGTGGTGGACGATATCGACATGCGTGTCACGCACGTGATTCGCGGCGCCGATCATCTTTCCAATACGCCGAAGCAGGTGTTGCTCTATCGCGCGCTGGGCACAGAGCCCCCTCTTTTCGCGCACTTGCCGCTGATTCTTGGACCGGACAAGAAGCGCCTTTCCAAGCGACACGGTGCGACGGACGTGAACATGTACCGCACCGAAGGATTTCTGCCCGAAGCGTTCCGCAATTTTCTGGCGCTGCTCGGTTGGTCGCCGGGAAACGATGACGAGTATCTGCGTACGAACGAATTGATCGAAAGATTTTCGCTCGAGGGCGTCAGCCGCACCAATGGAGTTTTCGACAAGCCCAAGCTCGAGTGGTTCAACACGCAGTATCTGCAGAAACCTCCAATCGAGGATCTGTTGCCGGAAGTGGAAGCCGAATTGAAACGCAGCGGATTGTGGAAAGACGAGTGGGCCGCGGGCGCCGCGCCAGGCCCGGACGGAAGAGATCACGCATGGTTTTCGCGCACGGTAGATTTGCTGCGTCCAAGAATTCGACTGCTACCAGACTTTTCGTCGTGGTCGCGCGCCTTTTTCAGCGATGATTTTCCGATCGATCCGGCCGCAAAAGAAAAATTCTGGAAGGATCCAAAAGTCCCGGAGCTGCTCGCCAAGCTTGCGGACGCTCTCGCGGCGCTGCCCGAATGGAATCACGACGCTTGCGACCACGCAACGAGAGCCGTGGCGGAAGCGGCGGGCGTGAAAGCCGGATTGCTGATCAATGCCTGCCGCGTGGCGATTGTAGGCCAAGCAGTCGCGCCCCCGCTCTTCGATACGATGGTGGTCCTGGGGCAAGAGCGCGTCGTAAACCGTTTGCGCAAAGCCTTCACCTGAGTACTCAACAAATTTGGTTGACCAAAGCGCCTGGCGTTTGTCCCCGCGATCCCTTATTTGGAGGTTATTCATCGCGCAAGGCCACGACGGGATCCACGCGGGCCGCGCGCTGCGCCGGGATCACGCATGCCGCGAGAGCCACAACAATCAACGACGCCGCAGTGCCTGCATAAACAAGAGGAGCCGCTGGCGTCACGCCAAATAGCAAAGTCCGCAGCAATATCCCCAGAATTCCCGCCAGTGCCGCCCCCGCAATCAATCCCACTCCGCTCAACTTCAATCCGCGCCCTAAAATCATCCAGGTAACATCTCCCGGCCCTGCCCCCAAAGCCATCCGCACGCCGATTTCACGCGTTCGTTGCGCAACGGAGTAAGCCAGCACGCCGTACACGCCGATGCACGCCAAAACCAGCGCCAGCCCCGCGAAAATTCCCAGCAACATCATGGGCCGCGCGCGGTCCGCAACGTTTTGCTCCATGAGCTGATCCATGCTGCGAATCAGGGCCACAGGCCGCTCGCTATCCACGGCCCAAAGCGCGCCGCGCAACGCATTGATCACGCTCAGAGGATCCTGGGCGGTTTTCGCAACCAGATAGTATGGCTCCGGTCTATCCACCTGATTCACAGGCACGTAGACCGCCGGCTTCATGTCCAGCAAAAGTCCCCTCTCGCGAATGTCTTTCACCACTCCCACTACAGTTCGCCACGGCTCCTTAGAGCCCGTCAGCTTCAGTCGTTTTCCAACGGGATCCACGCCAGGCCAATGACGCTTCGCTAGGAATTCGTTGATGACGACAACCGGCTGGCTGGACTCAATATCGCGATCCTCCAGAAGCCGCCCTTCCTGAAGGGTTCCGCCGATAGTCTCAAGATACCCAGCCGTCACCTCGCGATAGAGCGCGTCGTTGTCCTGCCCCGGCAAAGTAGGCGGTGCGCCCTCGATGGCGTAGCCTTCCGTGTCGCCGATCGAAGTGAACGGCACGTCCGAGCCAAAGCCGACGCTCTTTACGCCAGGAAGAGTCCGCGTCCGGTCCAGCACCTCGCGATAAAACGCGCGAATCTTTTCGTTTGTGTTGTATTTCTTGTCGGGCAGCGGCACACCCATGGTCAGGAGGTGATCGGAACGAAACCCCAGATCGACGCGGCGCAGATTCCACAGCGTCTCAATCATCAAAGCCGCGCCCACCAGAAGCGCAAACGCCATGGCGAATTGCGCCACCACAAGAGTATCCCTCAGCCGCACCCCGCCTCGAGATTCGCCGGCTCGCCCGCTTTCTTTTAGCGATTCCTGCAAAGAAACATCCGTCGCACGCAGTGCCGGCACCAGTCCAAAAAATACTCCAGCTAAAATCGAGATGGTCGTCGTAAAAAACAGCACGGGCGCGTTCAAAGCAAAGCCTTCGCCAGCGATTTGCGAAGGAACGAGATTTTGGAAGACTCCCCAGCAAAGCCTCCCAACCAGGAGGCCCGCCACTCCTCCACCGATCGAGAGCAACAAGCTCTCCGTAACAAGCTGTGCGGCGATCTGTGCCCGGCTCGCACCCAACGCGATGCGCACGGCAATTTCCCGCCGGCGCCCCGCCGCCCGGGCCAAGAGAAGATTCGCCAGGTTCGAGCAAGCAATAAGAAGAACAAGTACGGCGGCGATTTGCAGTACCCACAGGCCCGCCGCGGTATCCCCGGCAAATTGTTCGCGAATGGGAACGACCACAGCGCCAATATTTGTGTTGGAGTCGGGATACTGCAGCTGCAGGTGCTTGGCGATCACTTCTACATCACGTTGCGCGCGCTGGCGCGTGACGCCCGGCTTCATCCGCGCGACGACTTCCAGGTTGTGACGGGTGCGCCTGGCGAGATCCTCCGGTGTGAAAGAAGCCGGCTGCCAATAGTCGGTCGCATTGTCCGGAAAGAAGAACCCCCGGGGCATAACGCCCACGACCGTCGTGGCTTCGTCGTCCATCAAAATGGATCGTCCGACAACTTCTGGATTACCCCCAAACCGTCTCTGCCACAGGGCATAGCTCAAAACGACGACCTTGCGCTTGGCAGCATCTTCATCGGCAGTAAAGGGTCGCCCAATGGCAGGCTGAACACCGAGAACATCGAAAAAGTTCGGAGTGACGCGCCGCCCAAGCGCCTGTTCCGGCGCCTGATCGCCGCCGAAGGAGGCATTGGCGTAACGAATTGCCACCACGTCCGTAAAGACCTGGTTCTGCGCCCGCCAATCCACGTAATCCGCCGCCGACAAGTTGTTTTGGGGGAAGCCCACGTAGGACGCGTCTTCCCAGAGCATCACCAGCTGGCGCGGATCGGCATAGGGCAGCGGGCGAAGGAGCACCCCCTCCACCGCGCTGAAAATAGCCGTGTTGGCGCCGATTCCGAGAGCCAGGGCAGCCAATGCGGTGGCGAAAAACCCGGGATTGCGCTTGAATTGGCGGAACGCCGAACGAAAATAGGCGTAGAGGTTCATGCCGTAGAAGACGCTTCAGCGGCGAAAAAGTTCCTCAAATTCTGGCAGTGACTCAGTTTCCGGTTACACCGCCATGGCTCATCGGCTCGCCCGGCTGGTCTATCGAATGTTGAAGTATGGTCAGCACTACGTCGACAAGGTGCCGAATATTACGAGCAAAGGAACCGCCAACAACAAATCGAGTTGGTCAGAAAGAAAGCCGCCCAACTCGGCCTACAGGTCACGCAAGCCCACGCGTGAACCTATCAATCAAGAAGTTTCTGAATCGGAAACTCACCCATTACCCACGTTTTGAATGCATCCCCATTGCTTTCAAGGAAGCCCGTCAGCATCAAGGCGGTCCAGCCCAGTCCAACGATCATTTGGGCGCGGATTTGGAATCTCCAATTTTTTTCTCAATTTTCTTGTGCAAGATCGTGACGCCGACTGTCGGGTTATCTCGTGTCCCGGAGATTGAGATGGGAATAACTGCTCCGGCCCCCTCTTTCTCGAAGAACGGATCCAGAGCCTTCAGAAAAAAAGATTTTGCCCCTGTGACGGTTTGCGAGAGCTTCGCCTGAAGCCGAAGGTGTCCGTTCAAATCGATTTCGCCACCCGGAATACGATAGGTGCCGGCGAGGTCAATAGCCGCTCCGGGAACGCCGAACGTTAAACTGGAAAAAGTAATAATGCCTTTTTCCAGATGGAATTTGCCGCGGAGATCGGAGACGGCGCTACCCGCATCGTCGTCGCTCGGCTTGCCCTCGCCGTGGCGGCTCAGAGACTCAAGTTTTCCTCGGACTTCTGCGCTGGTCCAGCGCGCATCGTCAATACCGATCTGACCGTCGAGAATCATCTTATCCAGAACTTTTTCTTTTCCAGGAGGTAGAATCAATTTTGCTTTGATCTTTGCAGGCCCGCTCAAAATGGGTTTGTCGGAATTCATAGCGAGACTGAGAATGTCCTGAATACGCGCGTCGGGAGCGCCGATGTTGAGGATGATCTTGTGGCCTATATGGCCGGGCTCGTTGATGACGCTCCCTTCCGCGATGATGATCGAGCGGATAAGGGTGGCGCGCACGGGATGCAGGAGAGTATCTCCGTTGGTGCCGTCGACCGTGGCGGAGTATTCGGTGTGGAGCGGCACGGGGTTGCCAATTTTGTCGAGAGAAAAATCCGGCGTGTCCGTTTCGCCTTCCACTTGAAGCTCCGCTATTTCGCCGCTGTACTTTCCTGTCGACGACAAAATGCCCGCGATCCCGGGGAAGGGCCCAAGATCGGCGTCAGTGAATTTGTACGTACCGGAAACAGGCGTGACGCTAGGTTCATCTACATCCCAGGGCCCGAAGTCGCCGGTTGTGTCGATTTCCCCTTTGGGTTTCGCGTTCGTCAGTTTCCCATGGAAATGAAAAGGCTTGTCCAGACTTGCGGAAGTGAAATCAAGATTGTGAATGTCCCATTCCAGCGGTTCTTTTTTTGGTTTCCCCGGATCTGGTTCTCTCGGGAGCGTAATGAGAACCGTGTTCTTGCAAATGACCTCGTCGATGATCATGGAAGAAATCACGTTGTTAGGTTTCTCCTGCTCTTTGGGTTTCGGATTCGGTTTTTCTCCCCGAGGCGGAACTGTGAGGGTCAGGTTCTCGATCCGCGCCGTGGAGATGTGCCGCGGCAGGCGGAGAATGGCGAGCAGGCCGAGGCCGAACGAGAGTTTGTCGATGTGAATGAGCGGCGGAACGTCTGTGCGACCGTCGAAGTGAATCGTCAGGTCTTCGCCAGTAACGCTAAGCTGAGGAAATCCCGTGACGCGAAGCGTTGCTAGCTCGACGCGGCTATGAAAGTGTTCGCTCAGCGAACGGATGACCCAGAGGCGCACAAAGTTGTCCATGTGCAGCGCATGCCAGTAGAGAATTCCAACGGCCGCTGCGATCAACACCAAAAGAAAGCCGGTGATGGCCAGCCACTTTCGGGAAGGCTTTCGAGTGTCCGCCATGGTATGAAGATTGTCCCAGAGAGGATTGGAGGGTGCCGTCGGGTAAAGGCTGTAGGAAGCTAGATTTCGGAGTTGAGAAACGAGCCGCGCGATGACTGCGCGTCATGGGCTCCGCGGCTTTATCGTCAAGAGAGCTTATTTCGGAGGAAAAAGCTCGGGGTGTGCAGGCTTGCCAGCCGATGCGGCGACGTTGAACGAAGCATCGAGTGTAAGAGTGACCGGAGGCAGACAGATTTCCGTGCTGCAGGCCTGGTAGCGCAGTTTGAGCGGGATGTGTTGCGCGCCGAGAGGAGCGTTCGGGAGCGCTGTAACCGGGAGACGGAGCGTGATGGTCTCTTCGTAGACGTTTAGCGGCTTTTTGGAAAACGTGAAGGAGTGCAGCGCACCTTTGGGATAAGAAACATCGCCCAATTGAAATCCAGCGGGGGCATCGGCGCGGAGATCGGTTGCGATGAGATAATCTTCGGATTTTTCGCGGGCATTGATGTGGAATCCAGGGCGGATTTTCAGCACCGCCGCAATTTGAAACGCGCTGCCTCGGCCAACCGGATCCAGCGAAACATAAACTGTGGGAGCTACAACATCTTTTGGCGAAGGAACCTGCTGTGGCGCGGAGGGCAATGCCGCGACAACCACCAGAAGCAGGATGCCAGCTAAGATCGCCCCAGCCAATTTCATAGTTTGACCTGGGTGCCGAGTTGCTGAGAAACAACGCGGTTCATCACTGCAAAAAGGTCTTCGCCCGTTTTTTCGAGCACGAAAGCGTTCTTCGCTTCCGACCAACCCAGCTTGAACGAACTGGAAAGAGCGGAAATCCAGATTTCGCGTATCGGCGTATTCGGTGAAACAACGAACTTCACTTCCTCCGGTTCCTCGAAAATGACCTCGAGTTTCCCGCTTTCACCTTCGACATCGAAGCCGTGCTCATCGGCTACGACGAGAAGGCGTTTCTTGAGTTCCGCGAAGGCCGAGTCGGCTTTTCTCTGAAAATCTTTTTCTTCCAGCATGGCTTCAGGGTATCAGAGTTGAGATTCTATGGCTTTGTTCATTTCGTCTTCGCTGATCATGCCCGTGACGCGCTTGATCTGCTTGCCGTCGCGGGAGATGAGGATGCTGGTGGGGTAGCCAAAGAGGCCGCCGAACTTATCGGCAGCATCATCGTTGCCGATTAGGATCTGATAGCTGATGGGCAGCTTTTGGCCGTTGACGTCGAAACGCTCTTTGCTGACGAACGGGGCAACGACACTTTTGCCTTCCTCGTCTAGAGCGATGCCGAGGAGAACGAATCCCCTGGGGCCGTACTTCTGCTGCATTTCAATGAGCCACGGAATTTCCACGCGGCACGGTTCGCACCAGGTGGCCCAGAAATTTACCAGGACCACTTTGCCCTTGTACTCCGTGAGGGAGACATCTTTTCCGTCGAGGTCTTTGAGCGTGAGTTCGGGCTCGGGCAAATCGGCCTGCGGGTTGTCGCCGTTCGGATTATCGCCCTTCATGGCGACATTGCCGGGGACCCCGGTTTTTGGCTTGATGCGGGTGGCCTTGTCCGCAAAATAGGTGCCGGCAACCAGGGCCAGCACGGTAGCAACGACCAGCAGCGTTTTCATCTTCCATTCCTCAATTCAATGATAACCAAACGCGAATTCTTCGCGCTGGGGCGGGAAGAAACACAGCCTCTTTACTTCACGCCGGTCAGAGATTTTTCCAGCCATAGCACTGCGTTGTTCAAAAAGCTCAGCTTGCCCGCCAGCCAGGTCAGCTTATTGACGAAGACAAGCCCGCCAACGAAGAGCAGCAAAGCGCCGCTAAGTAGTTCGACGGCGTGGAGATACTTTCGGAAGCGCTGATAAAACTTGAGAAATTGCCCAATGCCGAGAGCCGTCAGCAAAAACGGAACGGCCAGTCCCGCCGAATAAACGGCGAGAAGCAGAATCCCACGCGCTATAGTGTCGCTGGCTGCGGCCAATGCAAGCACCGTGGCGAGAATCGGCCCAATGCAAGGTGTCCAACCAAAAGCGAACGCGAAGCCGAGGAAGAAGCCGCTGAAGAGACCTGGCTTCGTACTGGTGCTGCGCAGATGCACATCGCGGTTGAGCCACTTTGCGAGAGCCGGACCAAAGAAACCAATGAGCGAAAGCGAGAAAAAGTGGACCCAGCCGAGGCCGAAGAAGAGCGGACCGTGATGGAGAATGCAGGCAACGCCCAAAACTACGAGGAGCGCGCCAACGATCAAACCGGTGCGGAAAGTGAGTTTCACCAGAGCGCCAACCAAATGCAAGCCGAAGAGCAAAATCAGCGCGCCAGCAATGGGAGCGAGCATTCCACGATTTTTCAGGAGAAAAGTGCCGACCGCACTCGCCGAAGCGCCGAATGAAATGAACACAACGGAGAATCCGACGACAAACGAAAGCGCGGAAGCGAAAAGACCGCCACGCGGCTGCTGGCCCTGGCGCAATTGCTCCATGCCGATGCCGGAGAGCATCGAGATGTAGCCCGGAACGAGAGGAAGCACGCAGGGCGAGAGAAACGAAACCAACCCGGCGAGAAACGCTGCGGCTAAAGAAACGTCAGTCATCTTTTTTTGAACCTAATTTTTGTGAACTCGAGCTGGTCGCCGATTCCGATCTTGAATTGCGTTCCTGGCACTAGACCCATCGTGCGGCGCGGTTATTCCAGTTTGAGCAGCTGATTCATTTCTTGCTTGGACTTCTCTAATTCTCCCACAAAGACGCGAAAAGCGCGTCACGCGTTAGCGCGAGGACCGTCCGCGGCAACTTCATTAGACGCGGGTAGGCCGCATTTGATACGTGCGGCATGGTACGGGCGACAGATGATAGGTTTCGCTGACGTGTTGAAAAGCTTCGATCTGCGGCGATGTCCGTAAGTGATAGATAGCCAAGACTTTGCATGGTGCACGGTTGGCAAGGCGGTTGCCATGTGACAAGTGGGCGCATGCAGGGCGCCCGGCGGGTCAGGGCAGGTGGCTATGCAGTGGACTCCGAATAAAGTGACGGCGTTACGCGTGGCGGTGGGATTTGCCGCGGTGAGTCTGTTTGGGCGCGGGCCGTGGGCAAATCTTGCGGCGGTCTTGCTTACGGTAACGACGATCGGGCTGGACGCTTTGGATGGGCACATCGCGCGGCGAAAGAATCTGGCGACGCCGGTCGGCGCGCAGCTCGATATTCTCGGCGATCGCATGATCGAAAACGTGTACTTCACGTATTTCGCAGTGGTGGGAATGGTGTCGCTGTGGCTTCCGGTTTTCTTTTTTGCGCGGGGAGCGACGACGGATTTTTTGCGCGGGCTGGCGATGCGCGTGGGGTACTCAGGGTGGGGGGCGAACGCCATGCTGCAGACGTGGTGGGGCCGGGCGCTGGTGGCGTCGCGCTGGAGCCGTGGATTGTATGCGGCAATGAAGTGCATGTGCTTTTGCTACTTAGGATTGGAATTGGCGCTGACGCGCGGGCCCGTGGCGCTGCTGGGAGGAATGACGGCGGACTTGCATGGCTTAGTTCGCGTTGGCGCGCATGTTTTGACTTGGATGACGGCAGCGTTTTGCTTGCTGCGTGGATTGCCAGTGCTGGCCGAGGGGTGGTGCTTTGTTTCGAACGTGGGCCAAGTGCGCAGAGTGAAGCGCATTGCGCAGGGAGCGATGTGATGAGGAAGGAGGTAAATGAAGTACAGGAGGTTGAGGAAGTAAAGGAAGTAAAGGAAGTAAAGGAAGTAAAGGAGAAGAACGGAGGTGTCGCCGCGTTTTTTGATTTAGATGGAACATTGATGCCGATGCCGTCGCTGGAGAAGAGGTTTTATTTGTTGCTGCGCTATCGAAAGCTGATCGGGATTCGGAATTGTTTTTTGTGGCTGAGAGAAGCCACGCGGCTCGTGCCGCAAGGGATCAATCAGATCATGCACGCGAACAAGATGTACCTCCGAGGCGTTTTTGTTGATGCCAGAGACTTACTCCAGGCTCTATCGTTTTATCCGGAGGCGATTGAAAGCATGGCGTGGCATGCGGAACGCGGACATTTGCTTGTGATTGTGAGCGGGACGCTTGAGCCGTTGGCGGAGCGAGCGGCGCGCGGGCTAGAAGCTGAGCTTGGTGAACGCGGATTGGCAACCAAGATTTGCGTATGCGCTACGCAGCTGGAAGAGAAGGGCGGGAGATGGACGGGACGGATCGTGGGAGAAGCCATGTTTGACGAGGCCAAATTGCGGGCGATCCGGCGAATCGCCGCGGAAGAGAATGTGGATTTGCAGAGATGCTTCGCGTATGGAGACAGTTCGAGTGACAAGTGGATTCTCGAGGCGGTCGGAAAGCCTGCGGCGGTCAATCCATCGAACGATCTGGCGCGGATTGCTCGGAGGAATGATTGGGCGGTCTTGTGGTGGGGAAAAAAGAAGAGTTTTACGCAGAGTGCACGGAGAGCGCAGAGGACAAAGAGAACGGACGAGAGTGACCACGAGTTGCAAGCAGCACGGGCTAAGGCGGGGCTCGGGGTATGAGCAACGTTCAGAGAAACGAGTACCAAGGGAGGGAGTTCGTGATCGCCTGGCGCGATGGCGCGCTGCCGGGCGGTGAGAGGGTCGCGGCCAACGAGCAGGAGACGCAGAGTCTTGGCGCACTCGCGCGGCGGGAATTGCTCGCGGCGTGGGCCGCTTGCGGGATGTTTGAGTGTGTGGCATTGGGGTACTTGGGAGTTTCGAGTGCGTTGATCCTTTTTTTTGCGGAGAACTTGGCGCATCCGGCGCGGTTGATCGGGATTCAGACCTTGGTGGCTGCGGCGATTTTGGTTTTGTGCAGAGCCGAGGCGCGGGTTTCTGATTGTGAAGAGTTTAGTGCGGAAGTCGGAGAAAGAACAGACAAGAGTGTCTATTCTACCGTGACGCAGAGGTTTTGGCATTTTTGGCGGCATTGGTATCCGCATTTGTATTTTTTGTTTTGCTTTGAGGAGCTGGGGCGACTGGTGCATTTGGTACAGCCGGGGTGGCAGGATGCAAAGTTGATTGCGTTCGATCATTGGCTTACCGGGGTGCACCCTACCGTGTGGCTCGAGCGGTTCGCGACGCAGGCGCGGAATGATTTCATGCAGTTTGTTTATTTGACGTACTTTACGTACCTGCTGGTGGTAGGCGGCGTTTTGTATTACCGGCGCGACTGGCGCGGGTATTGGTCGGTGATGACGTATTCGGCAGTGGCATACGCCCTAGGCTATGTGATTGCGATTTGCTTCCCGATTGAGAGCCCCTGGTTTTCGATGGCTGGTGCGTGGCATGGGGAGTTGCGCGGCGGTGCGGCGACGTCGGTGATCAATTTCATCGAGCACTATGGACGCGTGCGCGGCGCGGCGTTCCCTTCGGAGCATGTGGCTGGGGCGGTGGCGGCGACTTGGGGTGCGTGGCGCCACCGAAGGTGGCTTTTCTGGGTGATGCTGCCGCTGGTGGCGTGCATGTGCGTGTCGACGATTTGGGGGCGATATCATTATGTGGCGGACATTTTCGGAGGAATAATCACCGGTACACTTGGTTATGTTATTGGTGTTTGGCTGATGGGACGACGACTGCCAGAGCAAGAGCGTACAGAAGGCAGGCTAGGACCGGAGGAGCGCCGGCTGAGGGCCGTGGCGTTCGAGGAGAGTACAGACTGAAGTCAGATCATGGAGAGCAGGAAGAGCCCAGGTCAACGTCGAGGGATCTCCGCAGCCCTAAAAGGAAAGAGCGGCAAGGATAGCTGCCGCTCTCTGGAAAATATGCTTTTACCCATAGGCAAGAATAACAAATG
>DATDHE010000412.1:0-6588 GCA_036521695.1 Candidatus Acidiferrum sp.
CAGCTATGCAGCCGTCGCGTGGTATCACAAAGTTTTGAAAGATCGTCCCGCCGACTTGCCTGGCTTCGTCGAAGAAGCGCGCAAATACGCGCAAGGTGATTACGCCGCCGCTCTCTTCAAAGGCGCGCAGCTTCCTGCTGGCGAAAAAGCCGCCGTCGCGAAAAAGCTCTCCTATTTCACGGGACTCAGCGAGGAATACCTCAGCAAAGCCGACTTACGCGTGAATCTCGGCCAGTTCATGGCCGAACTACAACGCAGCCGCGGCCTCACCACGGGGCGAATTGACGCGCGCTTCACCGGCTACACGTACGATTTGCTCGAGGAAAACGCACAAGGTGATCCGGAAGGTCCAGCGGTTGGCGGCGCATTCACCGCGCTCATCAACGAATACAATCACGACGAGCTGAAGTTCGGCAGAGACAAGGTCTACCATAACACCAGCGGCGGCGGTGGCGGCTGGAACTGGACGCGTCAGCAGCGCGGACGCGGCTTTTTCCCCAGCGGCCCCAATGTTCAAGGTGACCTGGCGCAAGCGATGATCACCAACCCCAAGCTGCAAGTTCAAGTCGAAAACGGCTACTACGATATGGCCACGCCGTTCTTCGCCACCGAATTCACGATGGAACACCTCGGCCTGCCCGCCGACTTGCAAAAAAACGTCAAACTCGACTACTACAACGCCGGCCACATGATGTACCTACACGACGAGGACCGCGTCAGCCTGCACAACCACATCGCCAGCTTCATTGACCGCGCCACGAAACCGTAGGGACGGACTTCAGTCCGTCCTCTTTTGGTACAAGTAGATGACAGAATGAGACGAAGTAAAGGGATCGCGCCGAACGGAAACTGAGGTACCTCAGCATTTTCCGTTCGGCGCTAAAACTAAAAAGGAGAAATCAATAAGGCGAAATCAGGCCAGCTACCGCCGCTTTTGGGCGGCGGCGCTAACAAGAGCCTGATTCTTCTGCTCGGTATAAACGACGAATTCCTCGTACGGACCTTTGAAGTCTTCAATCTTGCCGTCGTGGAAATGCCAAATACGCGTCGCGACCTCATCAATCACGTCGTGATCGTGAGTCACTAGCAGAACAGTTCCGTCATAGCGCTGCAAAGCGATATTGAGCGCGTTGATCGATTCCAAGTCGAGGTGGTTCGTCGGCTCGTCGAGCACCAGAAAATTCGGCTTCTGCAGCATTAAGCGGCAGAAAATCAACCGCGCCGATTCGCCCCCGGAAAGCGCTCGCGTCGGTTTCAAAGCATCTTCGCCGCTGAAGAGCATCTGGCCCATCAGTCCGCGCAATTCCTGCTGATTGGCGCTCGGATCGAACTGCCAGAGCCAGTCGATGGCGGTCATACCCTTGGTGATGGATTCGCCGTGGTCCTGCGCGAAATAGCCGACGGCGACTTCGTGGCCCCACTTCACCTCGCCGCCATTGATCTTAAATTGGCGGTCGTCGTCTTCAATGTAGCCGGGAGCGTTGAGGACAAGTGATTTTAGCAGCGTGGTTTTTCCGGTTCCGTTGCGGCCCATCAGCGCGATTTTTTCTCCGCGCGTCACCGCCGCGGAAAAACGCGGAATCACTTTCAAGTCGTCGTAGGATTTTTCGACGCTGCGAATTTCCAGCGGATGGCGGCCTGAATTGCGCTTCATGTCCCACTTGATGTACGGCCGCTGAATGTTGGATCGCGCCAGTTCGGTAGTTTGCAGCCGCTCAACTTCTTTCTTGCGCGAAGTGGCCTGCGCGGAACGCGTGCCGGCGGAAAAGCGCGCGATGAATTCGTTGAGTTGCGCGATTTTCTTTTCGCGATTCGCGTTTTCCGTTTCGATGCGCGAACGAATCTGCGTCTTTGCCACGACCATGTCGTCGTAGCCGCCGACGTACATGATGATCGTTTCGTAGTCGATGTCCGCGGTGTGCGTGCAAACGCTGTTGAGAAAATGGCGGTCATGCGAAATCGCGATGAGCACGCCTTCGTACTCGGTCAAATATCGCTGCAGCCAGTGCACGGAATCGAGGTCGAGGTTGTTGGTAGGCTCGTCGAGCAGCAGGGCAGTCGGGTTTCCGAAGAGCGCTTGCGCGAGCAGTACGCGAACTTTTTGCCCGCCTTGCAATTCGCCCATTTTGCGCTCGTGCAGGGAGCTCTCGATGCCCAGGCCGTCGAGCAGCGTTCCGGCATCCGCTTCGGCGGTGTAGCCGCCCTCCTCGCCGACGATTCCTTCGAGTTCGCCGAGGCGCATGCCGTCCGCGTCGGTTAATTCTTCATGGGGCTTCGCGTAGAGCGCGTCGCGCTCCTCGAGCGCCTTCCAGAGCGACGCGTTTCCCATGATGACGGTGTCGATCACGCGAAACTGATCGAACGCAAACTGGTCCTGACGCAAGACGCCCATTTTTTTCGGGCGAGAGATCGAGCCTTTGGTCGGCTCGATTTCGCCGGTCAGGATTTTCATGAACGTGGATTTGCCAGCGCCATTTGGGCCGGTGACGGCATAGCGGCGCCCAGCCATGAAGGTACAGGTCACGTCCTCGAAGAGGACCCGGGGGCCGAAGCGCATGGAGATGTTGTTGACCGTGAGCATAACCTTCCCATTCTAGCGTGAAATTGTTAAGCGCGCTTGTCACAGTTTGTTGCAGCCAGTACATTTGTCGCGGTACAAAAAGGCGATTCGAAGGACGTCAAAAAGTGATTCGAACGGCATGATACGGGCGACTCGAAAGCTGGCGACTTCGCTGGCGCTTTTCGTGATTGTGGCGATGGGTGTGCGCGTTGGGTTTGCCTGGGATCAGGCGCGGAAAATTTCGCCGGGAGTGTTAGGGATTGTGCCGTTTCAGCAGGAGACGGGGAATATTGCTTATGCGCTGGCGCAGGGCAAGGGATTCAGCAACGTGTTTCGGACGGACACGGGACCTACGGCCTGGCTAGCTCCCGTTTATCCCTTGCTTGTGGCGGCGATGTTCAAGCTATTTGGCACCTTTACGGCGGGGGCTTTTTTTGCTTGCGTTGCGCTCAACATACTTTTTTCTTCGGCTGCTTGCGTGCCGATTTTCTTCGCCGGGAAACGCATCGGTGGATTAGGAGTTGGGGCGGGGACGGCCTGGCTTTGGGCCGTTTTTCCGAGCGCGGTGATGATGCCGTTCGAGTGGATTTGGGATACGTCGCTGTCGGCGCTTCTGGCAGCGTTGATTTTGTGGGCGACTTTGGAGCTGGCGGAATCGGAACGAGTGCTGGATTGGTGTGTGTACGGAGTGTTGTGGGGATTGGCGCTGATGACGAATCCGGCGCTGGGGGCTTTGCTGCCATTTTTGTTGGGCTGGGCGGTATACCGCGGGCGCGGAGAAAGCGCACGCTGGAAACGAGCGGCCCTGGCGGTTGGCGTGGCGATTCTGTGTTGTGTGCCGTGGACGATTCGCAACTATGTGACGTTTCATCGATTTATTCCAGTGCGGTCGAATTTACCGTTTGAATTGTGGCTGGGGAACAATGACATTTTTGACGAGCATGCGCGGAACGGACGGAGGTCGATCACGCGGGCGGAAGAGGCGAGGAGATATGCGCAGCTCGGCGAGACGGCGTACATGGCGGAGAAGTGGGAACTGGCGACTTCCTTCATGCGAGCGCACCCGGGGTTGGAGTTGCGCTTAATAGGGAGCAAGTTTGTGGCGTTTTGGCTTGGGACGGAATCGCCTCTCAAGAATTTTCGGGAGACGGATTCCTGGTTGATACGAGGGGTTTTGCTTTCCAGCTTTTTGACGGCTGTGGGCGCATTGTGCGGCCTTGCGGTGTTGTGGAGAGAACGGAAAAAGACAACGCAGAGACGCAGAGACGGCGCAGAGAGTTCGGAGAATAACGATGGAGCGGAGGCGATGGCGATGGCCAGAATACCGGTCTTCCCGCTAGCGGTGTTTCCCGTTATTTTTCCGTGTCTATATTATTTGACGCATGCGGATTTGAGGTACCGGCATCCGATCGATCTGGTAGTTTTGGTATTGACGGTGGTTGGAGTTTGGGGACTCGTGCGCAAGGCAGAGCGTAATATGGATCGAGTAACGTAAATCACACTGATTCGTGATGGCGATAAATCAAGCAACGATCCTTTGCTCCGCTCAGGATGACAACGTTGCATATGGGGCTTGGTGGTTACTGGCGCTGGGTTTCGGAAGACCGGCTGAAAGCCTGTCCCACTCGGTTGCTCCTGTAAGACGCGCTTTGATACAGTGACGATTCGCTTGAACAAGACTGGTTGGAGAGGGAAATGGAGAGGCGCATGGGCATTCCGACGGAATTGCTGGAGATTTTGGTTTGTCCGCTCTGTAAGACGCCCGTCACGCTCACGGCGGACAATTCCGGATTGAAGTGTGAGACGTGCAGACGTGTGTATCCCGTGAGGGATGATATTCCGGTGATGTTGGTGGAAGAGGCGAAGATCGAAGAGGCGAAGTAAAGACGTAATGAGGTAACGAGATAAGAAAGCCCGAAAAGACCGCGAATGCCGACCAATTTCGCTGAATATCTGCCTCGTTTGAAAAAGTTGATTCCCAAATTGCGCGGGAAGCGCATGGGCGTGCTTGGGGATTTGATGCTGGACCGGTATTTGTGGGGGACGGCTACGCGGCTTTCGCCGGAGGCGGCGGTGCCGGTAGTGAATTTTGTTTCGCAGAGCGAGTGTTTGGGCGGGGCGGGGAATGTGGCTGCGAATTTGGCCTCGCTGGGGGCGAAGGTCGAGATGTTTGGAGTGATTGGCGCTGACGAGGCGGGGCGGGCTTTGCAAAAGTGTTTGCGAGCGGAAAACATTGTCGACAAGGGAGTGATTCCTGATTCAAAGCGAGTGACCACAGTTAAAACGCGAATTATCGCGCGGCATCAGCAGGTTGTGCGCGTGGATCAGGAGCGGCGCGAGCCTTTGCGTGCGGATACGGAAAAGAAGCTGCTCGGCGTTCTGTTTAACGCTTTGAAGAGTCTGGATGTGCTGGTACTTTCCGACTATGACAAGGGGTTGATCACGGACGATCTTGCCGACCGCGTTCTGAGCGCGGCGCATCAGTTGGAGGTGCCGGTTTTTGTGAAGCCGAAAACTTCGCGGTTGTACGCTTATCGCGGGGCACGGGCAATTGTTTGCAATGCGAAGGAGGCGGGATTTTTTGTTACGCGATCGTTGGGCGATGAAAAATCGGTGGAAGAGGCAGGGCGAGCGTTGCTGGCGCATTTTGGGTGCAGCGCAGTGGTGATCACACGCGGCGAAAAAGGGATGAGCGTGATTGAAGAGTCTTCGCCGCGGCATTTGCAGATTCCGGCGACTAGTTTTGAGGTAACTTACGCGCGGGTGGGGCAGAGCGGCGTGGAGCGCGGAGCTACGGGGCGGCAGGTGTTTGATGTGACGGGGGCGGGGGATACGGTTTTGAGTGTGCTTTCGCTGGCAGTGGCGGGGGGGGCGTCGTTGGCGGATGCGGCGGTGCTGGCGAATACCGCGGCGGGGGTGGTGGTGGGGAAGTTGGGGACGGCGAGCGTTGCGTCGAAGGAATTGGAGCATGCGTTGCAAGAAGTGGCGAGTGGGTAGTGGCGAGAAGGAATGGCGCGAAGGTATGTTGAAGTTCGGTCGTGACCTTCAGTGGTGCTACGGCCATCCGCGCTGCTCTAATCTTTATCGTGTTGCTTTGGCGTACTTTGCCATGTTCGGCCTGCGAACGACGCGAATCGAAACGATCCGACGAAAGGTGAATGAACGATCGTCGATCGGCGCTTCACTCGACGACGTAATCCGTTTCCTTGATAGCGAGCACTTGGCGCACTCAACGCTTATGGGACCGGAGGTAATGTACATGAATCGGCAGCACTACGACGGGATGCTGGTCGTATGGGCTGGCAAAAAGGGCACGTGACGATCGCTTTTGCAGGGCGAAGACATCGAGATGATTTTTGTTTTTGGCGAAAATCACAAACTGATTAGGACCGATGTTTTCCCCATGTTTACGGGCTTGTGATATCGGTGCAGGCTATGGCGGGAAGCTGAAGGATTTGTCTTTGGTGTCGACCCAGACGTTGACTACTTTGGTTTTTTGGCTTTTCTCGGGGTCGTTGTTGGCGGTGGGCATGGGGGAGAAGGGGCTGATGGCTACGCGGACTTCGACGCTGGTGGTTGAGCCGTTGGGAGATTTGGCTTTTAGGATGCTGTAGCTTTTTACCGGGCCGTAGTAGCCGGTGGGGCCCCAGTCGGCGACGAAGTCCTGGAGCTTGTAGCTGGAGCCGGGACCGGGTTTCCAAAGCTGGTAGGCGGTGTTCATGTCTCCGGCTACAACGGCGTTGAAGAATTGCTCGGCGGCTTTTTTCTCGGGATAAAAGCGCAGCCAGAACCATACGGCGATGATGGCGATGATGAAGGTTGCCGTCATCGTAAAAATCATGGCCCGTGATTTTTTATGTACATCGGCAGGCGGTTCAAGAAGTGACATTCAGTGGTCTCCTGCCCTGCGAGGCAGATTGGACGATTTGCGAGCGTATCTAAATTAACCTTTTCTGGGCGTCATGGCTAGGGAGTGGATGAAAGTGAGTAGTGGGTAGCGGAGAATAACCAACCACCTCGGAGTGCGC
>DATDHE010000413.1:0-7588 GCA_036521695.1 Candidatus Acidiferrum sp.
TCGGTCACAGGCTTGGGGTTTTTAGCGCGATTGCATCGCGCGGATCGACTTGCGCTCTGGATGGTGCTCGTCTGCCTCACCGTGATCGGATACCTGCACGACGCCAATACGTGGAGCTCCAACGGTAAAGGGTTCGTCCGACCGGCCAATGTCGCGATGTGGAAAACGGAGCTCATTCTCGGCGTAGCCCTCGCGGTACCACTACTGAATACGATGGCGCGCATGTTATCGCCCGAGAGAGCACCGACTTCAGGTCGAGAGTTCGCCCGCGAATTTGCCCTGTACATCAATTTCTCGGGGATTGCGCTCATTTTATGGAGTGGCGAAGCGGTGCTCTCTCGTGCAATGGTTGTGACCCTTGTCGCTTGGATCGCACTGGCAGAGCTAACGCTGTGTGCCTCGGAATAGGTTATGCGTTCCCATTTTTGTGAGGGAGCTCGCAAGTAAGCCAGAGACCCAGTCAGCTCATATCCTTTGAACGTCATTTCCCCGTCCTCTTAATCGCTTCACGCTCAGCAGCTGGATGCCGTTAAAATACAACGCCGATGGATCACTCGACCTTCATTTTCAGAATGAAAGTCCGGGCGCGGACAAAGAGAGAACTGGCTGCCAGCACCAAAGAGCCCTTTCAGCTTGATATTGCGTCTCTATGCCCCGAAATCGGAAGTGCTTAGCGGAAAGTGGAACCCGCCCCCGGTCACGCGGGTGCAGGCGCTGCCCAGCCTTAGTTTGCAGTAGATTGCACGACCAAACGCTACGGGGGGCGACGCGTCGTTCAAACTTACTAGGAGTTGGGCGACTTCGTAAGCGAGCAATCGAGCGGAATGCTGCGTGATGGGTTGTCTACCTCGTAAAACACTGGCACAGTCATGCCCATCGAACAAGACGGGGAGGCATCATTGCAATCAACTGTGATGAGTCGTCCGCCCCGCAAGTTGGAAGCAGTATTGGACGGATGGAGTGTATCGTCCATTATGCTGTGCTGTGACGTATCCAGAAGTTGCCTCGCCGTTCGCTAACAGACTTCTGCCAGTTGCCGGGGGTCGAGCTTGATCGTGAGTTTATCGAGCTTGCCGGTGAAGCGGAACGGCGGCTTGATAAACTTTGTCATCCACGCGTGAAGCGGGTATCGACTCCGACATCGAAAGAATCATCAGCCGTAAAGACGGCCGGGACGGTATGCGGGATCACGAACCGGTTTTGTTCGCGAATCGCTCAGTGGGCATCCTGGGCTTTCATCTGGGCCTCTTTCAGTTTCTCGATGTCCTGCGGCGTTAGTTTCGGCGGCTCAACCGAGACCGTAATCTTATTGATCTTACCGGTGAAGGTGAACGGAACCTGGTAGTCCTGCGGGTCGACCGGCGAGCCCATCTTTGAGCCGATGTCGAGCGTCGCGTCGAGCGAGAGCCCAAACGGAAGCGTATGTTCCATGTTCTGCGTCGAGACAACTTTGCCGTCGATCGCCAGTGTTCCGGTGCCGGAGCGACCGAGGCCGCTATTACTATTGAAGGCAAGCGTCGCGAAGCCAAGCCCGTCGTATTTGAAATCGAAGACAATCTGGTGTTTCCCCGGTGCCAATGCTTCCGGGCCCTCCCATTTCACCAGCTTGAGACCGAACAGGTTCCAGGTGAACACGGGCTTGCCTTTCAACAGATACAGGCCGTATCCGCTGAAACGGCCGCCCGCCGATACGAGTGAGCCCTCTGCACCGCCTTGTGGAACGTCAATGTCGGCGGTGATCGTGTAGGAGGTGTTGAGCAGGTTTGGTGCTCCGCTTTCAGGAATGCCGGACACCACAGTACCCGAGTAAGTAAACACCTTCCGGCCCGCAGCCAACGAGGGGCGCTGCGCAACGTGGCGAGTCACATACGTAGCATCGAGCGGCAGAACCTGATATTTTGCAAATTCGCCAAACATCAAATCTGTCATCTCGCGCATCTTGTCGGGATGTTGCGTGGCGACATCGGTGTATTGGGTCCAGTCGTTCTTCACGTCATAGAGTTCATATTTGAAAGCGGTCGCCGGATTGAGGATCGCCGGCCCCGTTAGGTCCCATGGGGGGCTTTTCGGGACTGCGCTCAACATCCAGCCATCGTTGTAAAGACCCTGCACGCCCGTCATCTCGAAATACTGGATGTGGTGTGGCGAGGGAGCTTCAGCCTTGGCCTTGTCGAACGTGTAGGCCATGCTCACGCCTTCGATCGGCTTCTGCGCGATACCGTCCACCATGATAGGCGCAGGGATGCCCGTCACTTCGAGCAGCGTCGGCACGATGTCGATCACGTGGTGGAACTGGTTGCGGATGCCGCCTTTGTCCTTGATCTTCGCCGGCCAGGAGATCACCATGCCGTTGCGCGTGCCGCCGAAGAAGGACGGAATCCGCTTCGTCCACTTGAACGGAGTGTCAAACGCCCAGGCCCACGGAATCGCGTAATGCGGATAGGTCGTGGGTCCGCCCCATTGATCATAGAACTTCATTTGTTCGGCAACGGGAATATCGACCCCACTGTATGCGGCGTTCGTGTTTGGCGTGCCGAGCATCGTTAAACGAGCCTGGAATCACCACTGTCACGAGCGACAGGCTCAACCAGTCTATCGACGCGAGGATCACTCAGAATCGATTTCATGCTCAGAGTGTATTCGGACTATGCCTGGCTTGCCAAGTGCATGTTTCGTACCGTAGGTGCGCACTCCACTTTAATTCGATTTGCACCAAATTAGTGCAAAGAGGGCAGTTTCGCCCTCTCCTACCACCTATCCCCCAAACTCGTTGACCCACCTTCCTAATGTAACTTAACATGTGTCGGAAATGGCTGTTTGGCCTTTTGCGCGTCGCGCGAGAACTCTTCCGTCAGCGCAAGAGGTGTGTCCGTCGGTACTTCCGTTCGTCTGCGCTCGAATGTGGCCTTGATCGCATTGCAAAGGACATCACCATTAAAATCGAAATGTCGGGCAAGTCTCCAGAGATCGTAGAAGTCCTTCATCCGAGTGTTGACCATCCCCAATTTTACGAGTGCCTCAAGCTTCTCGGCGACGACAGTTTCCTTTGGATAGGCCATAAGGCGAGCACTTGGAAAATCGAGCATTCGTGGATATTCAATTTCCTCAGGTGCGGGCACGATGATGTCGCCGAAGCCTACATCCACCTGTATGTGAATCGTGGCGCGCTCCATGCGAGCAATGAAATTGACGCGGGGTCCTTCATACCCTTGTTCTTCTTTGATCCGTGCGACATGCAGGGACTTGGGGTCAAAAATCAAACCATCATCTTCGACTGGTTGGCCGATGATCTCGGCAAACACTCGTTTGATTCGAGTGATGCTGTTGTCTCCTTGGCTTCGAGATCCAAGTCACGAGTTGGGCGATATGGGTGATGCGTCCAAAGTTCGAAGAGCGGAGCGCCTTTCAGAACAAACTGGTCCCGATATTGTGAGTGCGCCAAACGATAAAGAAATCTTTCCAATCCGTACTTGGTAAGAACTAGTCCGAAGTCCTCGTGCCTTTCCAGCGCACGGTTGAAGAGCCTCTGACGAACAGAAGCGGCAAGATTCCGGGGTGTTTCTCGACTCACGATAGGGCCTCAAGATAAGGACGCATGACGTTCGCTACTCGACATGCTTTGGCGGCTCTCCAGATTTCATCCGCGGTCGCCCGGCGCTTTCGTTGGCATTCGCGGAGTGCTTCAAGCGCAACGTCAAGTCCAATCTTGTTCCTATATCTGAAGCAATCTGCGACCGTCTTCGCGGGCGAAAAGACTCGAACGGCGACTCCTTCAATGGAGTGCTCTTGGATTCCATAGGCGAGTGTTTTGCGTGAAAAGCGAACTATATGCAGGGGCGGATTGTCGAGCTTAGGCACGCGTGCTTTGTCACCAATTGCAAGCCATACCTCGAACGGCGATTGAGTTGTCAGGTCGTGGAAACGAAGAGCTGATAGAAGACAAACCACTCCCTTGGGCACGCGCTTCGAAGCTTGTGCAAGGCTGTGATGTTCGGTTGGCCGGGCACCACGGGCGACGTAGAGCCCACGACCGAGTTGCATGATCGAGCCTTGGTCAATTGCCATGCGAAGATAGGCCCGTGGGATGCCGTGGGCCCGAAGGTCTCGCGGACGCAGTATTCCGGCCTGCTTCACGAGTTTCGTGAGGTCGGCTATGCGGTGACTTGGCATGGAATGTTCTTTACCAAACGTCGGTAAGTATATACAACTCCCGACACATTGTAAAGTCAGAGCCTACGTCTCAAGCGGAGTACGAGAGAAGAACTGCTAGCCGCAAGGGTGGTTCTCGCGCCCTGGGTTCGGTTCACGTCCTTAATCATTGGGTCTGTGACCGAAGGGTTGCGCCGAGGAGGAGAAGCGCCTGCTCGTGAGCAGATGTGCTAATAATCCTCCTCAGGAACATTTACCCGGACGGCGAGTTCACTCCTGTATGTAGGCCTTCCACTCCTTTTCCATCAACTCCGCCATTTGCTTGCCCGCGCGTCGCAGCCATTTCTTCTCGCGTCCTCGCAGGTCCTTTAACACCCTCTTTGTGCGACTCGGAGATCCCAGATGAACATTGGCAATTTCCTTCCCCATAGCATGCAAAAGGGTGTATTCGTCACGCTTTTTCGGCAAGTCCTCAACCCCGATCGGATTAGAATCCGGCGACAAACGCCGCACAATCCAACCCCTTACTACTTTTTGATAAGGATCATGCGAACGTACCGCCGAGGCTATCAGCCTTTCGTAGTAACGCTCTACACGGCCCGCCTTCCCATCCCTCCAGACGCACGCCGACGGAACTGTCGCCTTCACTTCTCTCGCGATGTACCCACCGTTATATTCCCCGAGCGCCACAAATCGCGGCTGGCCAAGGCTACCTAAACCTGCCTGCCGCCGCGAAATTTTGTAGTCGATCGCGGGCGGCAGCGCGCTGGTCAACGCCGCCCTGGCATCCTTAGGCACCTCTCTCTTTGGAATGGGCGACGCGCCTTTTAGCTTTTGCCAGAAATCCTGCGGCGGCTTGATCATTTCAATTCCCAACCTCTCAAAGTTCTCGTCATGCTCCGCTAGAACAAACGGGCAACCCCCATCCTTCAAAGATTTGTCGTACCCTTCGAGGACCGCGTCGCATCCTTCGCGATATTTAATCGTCAAACCCTCGGCATCGATCACCGTCTTCAAACTTGCCGCCAGCCGCACTAGGTCGTTCGTATAAGGTAGCGGATATGCGTCGTCAAAATCATCCACGCCCCAGCACAATCGTCCCTCGCGGTCGCGCCAAGTCCCAAAACTGCCAAGATGCATATCGCCGCAACAAAGAAGATTTGGCGCGTGGGCCAATTCTTTGCAAGCTTCCGGAAAGAGTTGTGCCCAACGGTAATACGTACCGCGAAAAAACAAGAATGGGTCGGACCGCATCTGCTCATGTTTTGATCGTAATGCTACATCTACGACTGTCGTGCAACCTCGCAGCCAAGTCTCATAGCTCGCCGTCGCTTGCCTTATGTCCAATTCTGCTCCTTCCGTTTCGCGTTTCCATTTTCGGGGCGCAATATGATCTAACCAAAGTTCCGCAACTTGTATCGGTTGAATCCTTGATCATCCTGACAAAATCTCAGTAACCGTTTGCCATTGATTTCAAATTCTTTATTCATATACTTCCGGAAGGGATCCAAGGGCACTTGTTAAAGTTAATTCTAATCCGCTTCTTGGTAGGGGGCTTCTTGGTCTCCGGGTTTTCGATCCTGGGTACAATCTTCAAGCCCAAGAGTTTCGCCGCTCTGTTCGGCGCCGCGCCGTCGGTCGCCCTCGCGACACTCGCGCTAACCATCAAGACCAACGGCGCATCCTACGCGGCTCTGGAAGCCCGCTCTATGCTCGCCGGCGCCGCCTCGTTTTTCCTTTACGCCTGGTGCGCCATGATTCTCCTGCACCGCGAAAAGCCCGAGACGAAGCTCGCCACAGTGGGCCTCCTCGTCATCTGGCTCATCGTTGCGATGGGCCTGTGGTGGGTTTTTCTCAAGCGGGGAGCTTGAAACCTCAGACGAGCGTTGAGAGGCGAGGATGCGCATTCGAATATATCCCGGAGCCTTGAGAGAATCCAAATGGCACGAGTACGCCATCCGCTTTTTCTTGGGGGGTCTAATAACTGTCGCTACTGGGCTCATCGCCAACAAATTCGGCCCGGCCGTCGGCGGCCTGTTCCTGGCATTCCCTGCAATTTTCCCCGCCACAGCCACACTGATCGCCTCTCAGGAAAAGGAGAAAAAACAACGCGCCGGTCTCGACGGCACTCGGCGCGGCCGCGACGCAGCCGCTCTCGAATCTCGTGGTACAGCCTTTGGCACTTTCGGGCTCTTTGCGTTCGGAGTAATCGTCTGGCGATTACTACCGATGCATCGCACGTGGCTGATCCTTACGGCCGCCGCTGGTTCCTGGTTCGCCATATCTGTCTTGGTTTGGCGGTGGCAAATCTTTGTGCATCGCGCATGAGCGATCAAGACTCTCCGGTGCCAGCCACCAAAATAGCCGATCATCACGTCTGCAATCGTTGAACCGCCCCTAGGAAATTCGTGGGAGAGACTAGAGCTACCGTTTTGCAGGGGCAAAATCGATCTGAGGGTCGCTCGGTGCGATCTTATGTTGTAATCATCCGTGCATGACCTGCCTAATCGTGTCCACTAAACAAGGAGCAAGTTTGCTTTTATCTACACATGCGGAGGCGCCCGCTTCTAATGCGCGAGGCAACAAAGCGTTTCGATCATACTGGCTCATAATTATCACGATAATGTTAGGAAACTCTTGATGTATGAGACCGGCAACCTCCAAACCATTTTTGCCCGGCATCCTCATATCGATGACGACCACATCGGGATTTAAGCCTTTTACTTTCGCGACCGCTTCATCGCCATCACAGGCTTCTCCGCAGACATCCCAACCTGCCTCGCCCGACAGGACCAGCGAGACCCCGCGCCGAACAATATCACTATCGTCGGCAATCAGAATTCTCAAATCGAAACTCCATTAGATTCTGGGGTTCGGTTCACTCTTGCTGGCCCCGAAGAGGTATGCGCAACTCGACCGTGGTGCCTTGTGCAGTGGACGAGATATTCATTTGTCCGCCAAACTGTCGTATCCTTTCACGCATACCACGAACTCCGACACCAGAACCTTGCGACTGAATGGCGGCCAAACGCTCTGAAGGAATTCCTTTACCCGCATCCCGAATCTGGATGCTGATTTGTTCTGAATCAGTTTCCATTCGAATCGCAGCAGTTTTACTCCCTGAATGCCGGACGACATTGGTGAGGGATTCCTGGACGATACGAAAGATCACTAACTCCAGATCGGACGGGAGCCTGCCCATGTCTTTAGGAATTTCTACTGTAATGACCGGGCCGCCTCGATCCGTCAGGCCCTTGGCGTAGATCTCGATTGCCGTGGCCAGCCCAGTTTCATCGAGCAGCGGCGGATGAAGCAGATAGGATGTTGTGCGAATGTCATGGCTTAGCTGCTGAAGCATCTGCTGGCTCTCTTTAGCTTCACTTAGGAGCTCAGGAGCTTGTGTTTGAGTTTTTTTCGCTAGTCTATCCAAAGTCATGCC
>DATDHE010000414.1:0-3317 GCA_036521695.1 Candidatus Acidiferrum sp.
GTCCGCCCAATGGACTTCCCCGCGCTTCACTTTCTTAACGCGCACAACGCATTCGCTGTGCGCTTTTCTTAACGCGCGCAACGCATTCGCTGTGCGCTTTTCTTAACGCGCGCAACGCATTCGCTGTGCGCTTTTCTTAACGCGCGCAACGCATTCGCTGTGCGCTTTCGACGCCTTACCTGTCCTGACTAGATGCTCGACGGCGGCAGCCTCCAAATCGTCGTCGAGGTCGAGAGATGTGCCAGCCACCTCCGCCGCAAACGCGGCGATCGCGTCCCGGCGGGCCTTGCGGAGTCGCTGGCGCAGCCAAAAATCGATTGCCTCACGCGCAAGCGTCGTCGCGGGAACCTTCGAGTGCGCTGCCGCCGCTTTCAAATGTTCGTAGGTTTCCTCGGGCAGGGGGACGTGGAAGTTTTTCATCGTTTTCCGGTATGCCACGATCTTATGGCATCCTGGTGTGCCATAGGAGCCAGAGGTCGCCTCGGGGTGGTATTGGGCAGTGCGGATGCCGGATTGATCGGGGGCGGAGCAAGCTTCAGCTTGCAACGTGGGCTTCAGCTCAGGTAAAACGGAGGCTGAAGCCTCCGTTGCAGGCTAAAGCCTGCTCTACTTTTCCGCGAGGAGCCGGCCGGCTTCGGCTTTGAACTCGTCCTGCGCGGCTCGGAATAACTCGCCGCTGCCGGAGCTCGGGAAACCGGCGTGAATCCCTCGCACATGGCCTTTGCGATCCAGGAAAAGAGTCGCCGGCCACGTGTTCCAGTTCACGAGCTGCGCGAGTTTTGCGTTGGCTTCGTCCGGCGTGCCGCACAGGAGCACAGGGAACTCCAGCCCGTACCTCTTCACGAAAGCGCGCAGGCGTGTCGGGTTCTTGAGCTGGTCAGCCTCTTCGAACGACAGTGACACGATCTCCAACCCCTGCCCTCCGTATTTGCGGTACATCTCCGCAAGGAAGGGAGCTTCGTCGTGACAGTTGGGGCACCAGCTTCCCGTGATCTCGACAACGAGCACTTTACCTTGAAAGCGCGGGTCGGTATTCGAAACCATGCGGCCACTCAAATCCGGAAAGCTGAAATGGAACGGCTCGGCCGGATCCTTCATCGTGGTGTGCAGATCGGGGTCCGTGGGCTCGGGAAGCCCCTTGGCGCGGGCCGCCGCCGGGCGATACGCCGTCATTTTCGTACGCGCGTCCTGAAGAATATCCAGCGTGCCGTCGCCTGCGGGCGTGATCTGCAAAAGATGCGCGCGCGCCCCATCAAAGTGACTGAGCACGAACTTACCGTCTTGAAAAGCTCCACTGATGGTCCCGGTGTCGCCGTCGACGCGCAGGATGGTCGCATCCGCTCTTGCGCCCTTTTGTTGCACGACGAAGCGCCAAGCCAGCTCGCCCTTACCGCTTTTTTGGGGGATTTCCCACAAACCGTCGATGTTGGGTACATCGGCCGCGGCCGTGGCCGGGCGCGAGGTTGCGCGCACGGCGTGAATGGCAAACGGACCCTTCATGCGTCCGGTGGCGGCATATTGGCCATCCAGCGCGCCGTCCTGAAGAACAGCAGTGAGCGTCGCTTCGTAGTAAGCCCATTTCAAGGTGAGCCTTCCCCCTTCCAACCGTCCCTCGGTGGAGGGGTATCTTTCCTCGCCGTTGAAGAAAGACGCGGTGACGTTCGCGCCCGCCCCGGTTATCTCCAGAGGAAATGGCGTTTCCACTCCGTTGATTCGAATGGTCGCGTCCCATCTTCCGGCGATAGTCTCATCGCTGGATTGAGCCATGGCTACGGAAGCCATTGCCAACAAGAACGTGGCGCAATGTGGAAGCTTCATAGCGCTAACGATATCACAGCCGGCTGATCAGGAGACAGGAGACAGGAGACAGGAGACAGGAGTCAGGAGTCAGGAGTCAGGAGTCAGGAGTCAGGAGTCAGGTCCTGTTTTGTCGAGAAGTAGAATCGTGGGAGGCGAACGAAAATGGCAATCGGCCCGGCAAGATTTCCCTTTAGCGTTGGCGGCATCGTGCAGGACCTCCGCTGGGCGCTTCGCACGCTGCGGCGCAGCCCGGGAATCGCAGCCGTAGCGGTGCTATCGCTCGCTTTGGGCATCGGCGCTAATACCGCGATCTTCACGCTGCTGGAATCGACGCTGTTGCGGCCGATCTCCGTAAAGGGCCTCGATCGGCTGCGGCTGCTCACATGGCGCGAACAGTGGGGTGGTTGGGTGGCGCCGAATCTCGGCTATTTCTCGTATTCGTTCGGATCGATTTACGAACAGCGCGAAACGGCCGACGGCGGGCTGATGCACACAGACTTCTCGCCCGGCATCTACAACGATTTTCTCCGCCACAACACCGTTTTTGACTCGCTTTTCACCTTCAAGGAACTGGGGCGGGTCACGGCCGTTGTCGACGGAAACGCCGAGCCGGTGAATTGTTTCGCCGTTTCCGGCGATTTCTACCGCGGGATGGAAGTATCGCCGGTTCTCGGCCGGGCGATCGCGCCCGAGAACGACGTGCCTGCGCAAGACGGGCAGGTCGCGCTGATCAGCTACGATTACTGGACCAGAAAATTCGCCCGGAGCCCTTCGGTAATCGGAAAGACAATCACCTTGAACGAGGTTCCCGCCACCATCATCGGCGTGAATCCCCAATATTTCACCGGAATCGAGCCGGGAGCCAAATTCGACGTTTGGACGCCGCTGAGCCTTTCCCCGGCTGTGATTGGGCGCGCTTTTCTGGATGAACCCAGAGCTTGGCAGATACCGATGATGGGCCGCCTGAAGGCCGGCGTGACCGAGGCGCGAGCGCAGAGCGAAACGGAGGCGCTGTTTCAGGCGGGAGTGGACGCCGAGCCCGGCCCGCTCGCCAGCCTTCTGAAGGACCCGGCTAAACGCCCCCGCTTCATTCTGAGCTCGGCCGCGCGAGGCGTGGATTATTTGACCCAGCGTTACGACCGGCTGCTGCTGGCTCTTCTTTCGTTGGCCGGCTTGGTGCTATTGATGGCTTGCGCCAATGTCGCGAACCTATTACTCTTCAAATCCGCCGTTCGGCAGCGCGAAATCAGCTTGCGGCTGGCGCTGGGAGCGAGCCGCCCGCGAGTCGTGCGCCAACTTTTGACTGAGGGGCTTCTGCTTGCCGCTATCGCGGGCGTTGCGGGCGTGATTCTCGCATATTGGACGCGAAACGCTGTGCCGCAACTGCTCGCCACACCCTGGAAACCGATCCCGTTCGACGCTGAATTCGACGTGAAGGCGCTTCTGGTCTCCCTTGCGCTCACGTTTGTAACGGGGGTTTTGTTCAGCCTGGCGCCGATCTTCCGAGCGTCGATCTC
>DATDHE010000415.1:0-6713 GCA_036521695.1 Candidatus Acidiferrum sp.
AGGGGTGACTCACTATGAGGAAGCATGGGTACGTGGAAGGCAGTGGAAACGTCTACGCTGATCTGAGTGTTGTCAATCCCCAAGAGGCACGTGCGAAGGCTGATTTGGCTCACCGGATCGTTGACATCATCGAAGCTCGCAAACTGACACAAGTACGAGCCGGGAAGGTGCTAGGTGTGGACCAACCCAAGATCTCCGCCTTGAAGCGGGGCCGGCTCACTGATTTCTCCATCGAGCGGCTTGTTGGCTTTTTGCTTTTACTCGACCATAACGTGCAGATCACGGTTACGCCCAAACCCCATTCGAGCCGGAAACCACCGACCTTGGAAGTGAACGCGATAGGGGCCGTTGCTGAAGCTCGCCGCTAAATAGGACCTTGCATGTAATCTTCGTCCCCTTGCCACGCTTGGTTTTTCCGACTTTCAATCCCCTTTTTTCGCTGGAGCAAAGCTCCCATCGATGAAGTCTTCTTCTACATCCAAGCCCCCTCGGACCCTTAGTTCGATGGCAAGGCTTCCAGAACTCCTCTCATCATTTCAGAAGGAACCCGTTGCTGAAATCTGCGGATGGCAGGCCTGTTATGACGGGTAGCGATCCGGAACATCCGCCCAGGGAGCACCCGTCTGTAACACTCACAAAATGCCATTCAAGACCGCACGCCGGTTCTTCCAAGGCCGTCCGCGTCGGTCTTTGCGGCGCGGCGGTTCCGGAGTGAGTTTGTCCAGGGTCTCCCATTGCGCGTCGGTCAGGTCACGCGTACTTGCTCGAGACATCGAATCCCTTCAGATCAACCGCTGCAAGCGAGTTTTGTGCTGGCTCTTACTATTAAACGTGGATGATCGTTTTGAGGTTTCACAGTTGAAAGATTCCATTCGGACCATCGGATTCCTTACTGTCGACCGGTTGGTAGTGACGCCTTTAGGCGGGGATAGATATGTGGTTATCGAGGGTAATCGGCGACTAGGCGCGATCCAGTCTCTTTTAGAGGATCCCAGAAATGGCGAAGCCGACCTCACAGAGGGAGTACAACTTTCGCTGTTAAACAGTTCGAGTGCTTTTGGACGCGATAGCCATGCTGCACAAGTCACCGTGACGCGCCCCGAACAAACTTTCGGGCGACAGCATCAGAACGAGCACGTCCTAGCGACATCTACCGTCGCCGTTCCGAGGGTGTCGCGGTGTTGTGTTGGGCGTAGTTACACCGCCCGACGCTGTGGGCGCATAACACGTATCCGTGCAGAAGCGCGCGTCTTGCCGAAACAGCCGACTAAGGAGCAGCTCTCAAAGTGCATCGGCCGAATTGTGCCGCATGACTACTGCAGTCGACTTGAGGTCGAAATCAGGCGTGACAGTGACGTCTTCAAGATCGAGAGGGAATTCCGTGAGCATTAGGGCTATCATGTTTCCCGGACTGATCTGGGGCCTTGTGTAGTCGAATCCTGGGGGCGGTTCGATGAGTTTGCGTCCGATCTCGCTATCGCTTCTTGTTGGAATCTTCCTCACTACGTTCGTTCTAAATAGCCTGAATGCTCAAACAAGCACTTCCGGCGCAGTGACCGGCGTCGTTACTGATCAGAGCGGTGCGGTTGTGCCGAATGCGGATGTCGAGATCAGGGACGTCAACAAGGGCACGACAGAATCCACTCAAACGGACCGCGATGGTGTATACCGCTTCTTCTTTCTTTCTCCCAGCCAATACGCGCTAACCGTCGTACACGACCGCTTTCGCCAGGAAAGCCGGAGCGTGACTGTATTGTTAGAGACGCCAGTCACAGTCAACATCACGCTGCAGATTGCGAAAGCAAGAACGGAGCTCTTTGTGACAGCGGAAGCTCCGCTCGTTCAGGCAGACAACGGTGACGTCTCGAGCACCATGAGCCAGACGCAGATCTCGGAATTACCCAATCCCGGGAACGACCTCACCTACATCGCCCAGACCGCTCCCGGCGCAATCATGGCCACCGACAATGCGCGCACTGGAGGCGGGGGAGGGAACTTTTCAATCCTGGGGATGCCGGGGACCTCAAATCTCTTCACCGTGAATGGCTTGAACGACAACTTAGGTCATCTTAGCTTCACTAGCGCTACGGGTATGCTTCTGGGGCAGAACCAGATTCAGGAAGCCACAGTGGTAAGTAATGGCTACTCGGGACATTTTGGAGATGCCCCAGGCTCGTTTGTGAACTACGTCACAAAGTCCGGAGGGAACGACTTCCACGGAAACGCCGAGTACTTTTGGAATGGGAGCGTGTTGAACGCTACCGACTGGATCACCAAAGCATTCGGCAATCCTCGTCCCTTCGATATCGCCAATCAGTGGGCGGGTTCTGTGGGAGGGCCGATCCAGAAAAACAGGCTGTTCTTCTTTTTTGATGCCGAAGGCTTGCGAGTCTTGCTGCCTTCTCCTGTTCAGGTTGTCCTCCCCAGCCCGCAATTCGAGGCGGCAAACATCGCGAATATCGATTCTATCTTTGGCTCTGCGTCCGCTTCCGATGCTTTCTACAAGCAAATGTTCAGTTTGTATAACGAAACCCCTGGAATAGCTGCAGCTACTCCGGGGAGCTTCTCCGATCCTCTCGGCTGTATCGACACCAGCCCGAGTGGCGTGTTCATCGGTCCGCAGACCGCGCAAGGGCAACTCGGTGTGAATCTTCCGTGCGCAATCCATTTTCAGGAAACAATTGGGCAGCCGACCAGTGAATCCCTTGTGTCTGGCCGCATCGATTGGAACATCCGGACCAGCGATCGTGCTTTCTTCCTTCTCCAATACGACAATGGCCGTCAACCCATCGTCCTCGACCCCGTAAGCCCGCTTTTCAACGTCCATTACTCCGGGCCGTGGTGGCAAGCCCAGTTGAACGAAACTCACACATTTGGAACAACCGCCGCGAACCAGTTCCTATTGGCGGGTACTTACCAAGATGGGGTGACGAGCGTAGTCAACCCGGCGCAAACCCTGGCTGCTTTTCCGACCACACTAGATTGGTCTGACGCCGGTGGGCCATTCACGCAGCTGGGAGGATTTGACTACGTCTACGGCTATCCCATCGGCCGAGGGCTGACGCAATACGAGATTGCCGATGATTTCCTCAAGATTCGGGGCAAACACAAGTTCGGATTCGGTGGAGATTTCCTGCGAGCCTATCTGAGCAACTCAGCCTATACGCAGAACGCCGTAGGAGACGTCGTTCCACAAACCATCGACGCATTTTATTCCGGAGGCGTGGACCCAGCTACGGCACAGACTGATTTCACACGCTTGCGTCAATCGTTTCCCACGCAGTTCGTGCAGCGCTTCGCTTCCTACACTCTTGCAGGCTATGCGCAGGACGAGTGGCACGCAGAATCGAACCTCACCCTTACACTCGTCCTGCGGGCGGAACATGAATCAAACCCGGTCTGCCCCCACGATTGCTATGCCGCTTTATCTGGGTCGTTTGAGTCGATCAGTCACGATCCCGCGCAGCCTTACAATCAGGCGATCTCGAAACGCAGGCAAGCGTTTCTTCACAGGGATGCCGTTCTCTGGGCGCCGCGATTCAGCGTCGCCTGGCAACCGCGGGGAGTTTCCCACAACACCGTGGTGCGTGGCGGGCTCGGCTTGTTTTATGAGCTAACCGGCGGGTTCGCGACCTATCTCTCTCAGAATCCACCGCTCGTTAACCATGTGTCAGTATCTGGCGCCTACAATCTCGCTCCGGCAGAAACCAACAGCCTTTTTAAGGTAGCCGCAGCCTCCAATGCAGCCTTTGTCGAGGGGTTTGCAGCTGGCGACAACCTTGCTGAGATCGAAGCGTCGGATCCTCTTCGCTTCTTCCCTCCCAGCCTTATCATTGCGACGAATCATCCAGGTACGCCCCAGTATCAGAAGTGGAGCCTGGAAGTGCAGCAGACGTTTGGTACCCACACTTCCGTGACTCTCGGATACTACGGAAATCACGGAATTCATGAGTTCGTGCAAAATCCCTCAGCCAATGCTTACGGATGGGGTCCGTTTCCGGCCACAGTCTGTGCGAGCCCGCCCGTTCCGCCCTGTGCCGATTCTCGTTTCAGCGGTGTCACTGAATATGCCACACCCGGAATCTCGAACTACAACGGCGTGGTTGTTTCCTTTCGGAAAAAGTTTGCTGGATTCGGCAATGGTCTATTCCAGGCAAACTACACCTACGGGCATGCTCTGGATGAAGTTTCCAACGGCGGCCTGGCCGAATTCACGGCAGGCAGTTCCGATTTCCCCCAAGACCCCTTTAATTTGCGAGGCAGTTACGGACCGGCAGATTACGACGTTCGTCACTCCCTGAATGCAAACTATGTGTGGCAACTCCCGGTCAAAACCATGCTCCACGGCCGCGGCCCCGATTTCCTCGTGAAGGGATGGCAGGTCGCGGGAACGATTTTCGCCCGAACCGGATTTCCTTACACGGTGATCGATCTCGCAGAATCCGGTAACCTGGCTCGGAACAATTTCTATGGGACAATCTACTCTGTGCCAGTCGCCCCACTCAGCGGGTCCCATTCCTGCGGAGCGGGAGCCGTAGTCCCACCATTTCCGCATCCTTGTTGGCCTCCTCAGTTGATTACGCTGGCCGACGGTTCAGAAGCACCGAATCCGGCCGCACTGTTTGTCCAGACGGGTTGCGAAACCGGATTCAACACCGGGAACATGCCAGGCACACAGGGGCCCTGTTCGGGCTCTGTCGTTTCCTTTGGGCAAGGACGCAACCGTTTTCGCTATCCGAGCTATTTTAATACTGACTTTACGGTCATGAAGAAAACGAGCCTCGTCGGCGATAAGGTGCTGCTTGGCATTGGTGTCCAATTCTTTAATTTTTTCAATCACCCAAACTTCGGCCCACCCGACAACTACAGCTCGGACTCATCGTTCGGAGAGGTATCGACGATGGAGATGCCGCCGACCGGAATCCTGGGATCTGGTCTGGGAGGCGATGTTTCCCCCCGCATGATCCAACTGAAAGCGCAGATCCGGTTTTAGACCGCGAGCGGATGATCTTCAATGTTTGTGCTGCTCTGAGGCTTTAGGAGTGTCAGGCTGAGTTTCGTTGCCTTCGGAAAGGTGCTATCGAGGCTGGTCAAGCCCAACGCGGTGGACCAGATCCACAAAACGCGGGTCGCCGCGCAAGGGATCAAAGTAGGGGAAGACTTTCACCAATTGCAGAATGTTTGACCGCTCCTGGTAGGCCCGCTCGAGCCAGGCAAGTGCCTGTTCGTTGTCCCCGAGTCCCAAATAAGCGTTCACAAAGGGGGCGGCGGCAACGTAGCTTGTCTGCTGCCGCCGTTTCAACTCATCAACCAGGTGAAGGGCTTCCTTTCGACGCCCAGCACGCGCATAGGCCCGAACCAGCACGCCCATCACCGCCGGATTCCGTTCGGGGCCGAGCGCCTTCTCCAGAACCGGAATCGCTTCGTCCGGTTGGCCGTTGGCAATCAGGGCCATTCCCAGATACCAATGGTCCGGGTCGTCGTTTCGCAACTCCCGGATGGCCTCGTCGTAACGTCTCGCATGAAACAAAATGAAACCATTCGTGATGGCAACGCCTCCAAGCGGAGTGATGCCAGCGCCTCCGAGCGGATCAAGTTCGCGGGCACGCTGGACCCACGCCAAGGCCTCGTCCGTCCGCCCCTGGCACAGCAGCCACTTCGCGTAGCCGACGTAAGCGCCAGCATCGTTGGAGTTCAACTCCAGAGCCCGCTTGAATTCCGCTTCGGCGTCGCTCCACTGCCACTGTTTCTGATATACCTCTGCAAGCAAGACGTGTGGCTCCGCAAGGTCCGGATCCAGTTCAATTGCTTTTCGAGCTGCGCTCATCATTTTTGGATGCGTTTCCTTCGGGGGGGCACCGCCACGAGTTGATCCAAGCCTCTCGTATGCTTTCGCGAGGCCGACGTAAGCCGGTGCAAAGGTAGCGTCCTTGCGGATCGTTTCTTCAAAGTAGGCAATACTCTGTTCAAGCTCGGCACGGCTGCTGCTCTTACCGAATTGATCTTCGGCTTTAAGATAGCCCTCATAAACGTCGGGCGAGACATGATGCGCCGTCGCCAACCGGGCGCGCTCTTCTCCGGTGACCTTGACCTCCACTCGGCTCGCGATGGATTGCGCCACCTCGCTCTCGAGAGTAAGCACGTCCCCCAACTCACCGTCGTACTCATCCGCCCAAAGGTGCTCGTCGGTTGAGGCACGAATCAACTGGGCGTGCACACGAATCCGGTTGCCTTGCCGTATCACCGAACCTTCGACGACGGCGTCCACTCCAAGCGTCCTGGCGATCTCTGGCACCGAGAGCTTCGTACCCTTGAAGCGCATGACCGAGGTACGGGAAATGACGCGCAGATCATGGATCCTGGCCAGGCGTCCACAGAGCTCTTCGGTCATCTCGTCAGCCAGGTATTCCTGAGTTGAGTCGCCCGACAGGTTGCTCAAGGGCAGGACTGCCAGCGACCTGATTTTGGTTTGGGCCGTACGTCCAGTGTGTGCCCGGAGCATAACGTAGGTGACGGCAATAAGCGCGAGTCCAGCCACACCGCCCAGAACAAGCCAGGGTCGCGCCCGCGAAGTCCCGGGTGGCCGGACGTTGACTTCTCCATCCCTCGTCCGTTCCGCCCTAAGCCCTTCCTCAGTTGGATTTGGCTGCAGAGGGATAACAGCAAGCGATTCGATCGCCGTTACTCCGGTAGACAAATCGCCATTTTGCACC
>DATDHE010000416.1:0-3630 GCA_036521695.1 Candidatus Acidiferrum sp.
TCAGAAAGCGCACTCCAGCACTTTTCGCTCACTGGCAGCTGAGTACGCGGCATGGCTCCGCGATGGGAGCCGTATGAGTTGAGAGGCTCATGTACGGTTCTACGAGAGCCTCGGGGTGCAACTCCCCGGGGCTACTCACCCACCCAGAATCTCGTATTTCCTTTCCCACAACGGACGGACCCTTTGGACTATGAGAAGGGCATGTCCGGTCACACGACTTGGCGATTTGACTTGATGCTGAAGAACGGTGAGTTTTCAGCTCTCGTGCAGTGCGGTGATTGGATCCACTTGGCTGGCGCGCCGCGCGGGAAGATAGCACGCAAGCAATGCGACTGTCAGGAGCACAAGCGACGCCCCGGTGAGGCTGGCAGGATCGCTTGCGCCAACGCCGTAGAGGAACTTAGACAGAGCGCGCGCAAGCAGAATCGAGAGCACGAGCCCGATTCCAACTCCGCAGATGACGAGCATCATTCCCTGACGAAGAATCAGACGCAGCACGCTTGCCTGACCAGCGCCCAGCGCCATGCGAATACCAATCTCGCGCCGACGCTGATTCACGGAGTAGGCCATGATTCCATAGAGGCCGATCGAGGCAAGTCCGAGCGCCAAGAATCCGAAAACGCCGAGGAGCCCTACCCCCATTTTTGCGCCCCAAAGCGCTTGCTCGATCACTTTGGTTCCAGTTCGAATGTCTTCGATCGGCAGAGCGGGATCGATATTCCGGATTTCACTCTGGACGGAGGTGATCATCTGTGACGGATCATGCTCGGTCCTTACGTAGAGAACCATCGACTCGGAATAATTTTGCCGAAGAGGAACGTAGACGCAAGATTGCGGCGCTTCGCCGAGCGTTTGGTAGTCAGCGGTCTTGACGATGCCTACGATTTGACGGAACTCCTTTTGCCCGGGCAACTGGAGGCGCTTGCCTAGGGGATCCTGGTTGGGCCAGTAGCGGCCCGCCACGGTGTCGTTGATGATCGCGACCCGGGCTGCGCCTTCGCGATCGTTTTGGGTGAATTCGCGGCCAGCGAGGAGTGGGATACCCATCGTCGCGAAATAATCGAGATCGACCGTATTTATGACGCTCGAAATTTCTTCAGATTTCTTCCGTTGCTCCTGGCCTTCCATCACCACGCCAGTCTGGGCGCGACTAAACAGGGGCAGGTTTGCTGCCCATGATACGGAGGCCACTCCTGGAACTGTCGCGAGACGATCACGCACGTCTTTGTAGAACTGTTCTGTTCTTGTCCGGTCGTAATCCAACTGGCCGGGGTAGAGCAAGAAAACGGTGAGATTCTTCGTTTCGAAACCAGGGGTGATCAGGTATTCGCGCTGAACGCTGCGTAAGAACAGTGCGGCCGTGACAAGCAAAACCAGAGAAACCGCGACCTGCCCTACCAGAAGCGAGTTCGCCAGAGTGACGCGGCCGACACTGCGGCCAGCGGTGCGAGCTTCTTCTTTGAGCGCTTCGATGATGGGCGTGCGGGAAGAGCGTAGTGCGGGTGCGATGCCGAAGATCAGGCCGGTGAAGATTGCGACAACGAGCACGAAGACGAAGACATTCGCGTTGAGATGGGGATCAACAAGATTCTGCGCAAATTCCGCTGGGCGGAACGACCATAGTAGCTGGCATCCGCCGTAGCCAAAGAAAAATCCGAGGATGCCACTGAAGAGTCCGAGCAAGACGCTTTCTGTCAACAATTGACGGACCAAACGCCAGCGGCTGGCGCCAAGCGCCATGCGCACCGCAATCTCCTGGCGCCGGGCGGCGGCGTGCGCCAGCAGCAAGTTCGCAACATTGGAGCACGCTATGAGAAGCACGAATCCCACGATGGCCATCAGCAAGACGCTTCCGAACAAGAGCCCCTGACGCTGATTGGTTGCGATAGCCGCTTCGCTGAGTGGCTGCAATGTGACAGTCTGTCCTTGGTTCGCGTCCGGATACTCTCTTTCGAGCGCAACGGCGATGGTCTTCAAGTCGGCCTGCGCTTGCGAGAGCGAGACGCCAGACCTGAGACGGCCCGCGCCTGTGAAAGTGAGAACCGCGCGTTCTCGTAGAGCATTCTGCTGCTGGGCGGGCAGAACCTGCTCAGCAATCATGGACGGAACCCACAGGTCGGGGCCGAAGATGGCATTGACACCCTTGAAGCCCAGGGGAGCGACGCCGATGATGGTGAATGCGATGTTATTCAGCTTGATTGTCCTGCCCAGAATGTCGGACGCGCCGCCGAACCGGCCCTGCCATGCCGCGTAGCCAATGACAACCACGGGGATGGCCCCGGGCGTAGCGTCCTCGTGCGGCAAGAAGAAGCGCCCCATCCGAGGACGAATGCCGAGAGTATCGAAATAATTGCCGGTGACAACTTCCGCGAACACGCGTTGCGATTCGGCCCCGGCGGACATCGTAAGAGCCATCGGAGACGAGTACCCGGCGAGGCTGCTAAAGGAGTGGTTCTTCTCCCGGTAATCTTTGAGATTAAGGAACGAGAGCGGGCGGAGATCGAGTGGCTCAGAGGTTTTCTTGGCCTGTGCAGTGTTGACGGCGGCCAATTGCGAGGCTTGCTCAACGGGAAGGGGATTCAGGAGGAACGTATTGACGATCGTGAAGACGGCTGTGTTTGCGCCAATCCCAAGCGCTAGAGTGAGGATGGCAGCTGCCGTGAAACCTGGAGTCTTGCGCAGCATGCGCGCCGCATAGCGAAGGTCCTCCTTTAGGCCCGTGAAGAGATGGCCTGAGTTCAAAAGTTCAGCTGGTATTGGATCGAGGGTAACCGTGCGCTCGGTGGCACGCAATTCCGCCAGGAGATCGCTCTGGTTTAGGCTGGAGAGAACCTCGCCATAGGCTTTCTCCGAGGTCGCTCCCTCTGCGATTATTTCTTCGTACAGATTCTCGAGATGGTCTGAAAGCTCCTCAATAATCTCTTCTTCGCGGGTGGGCGGAAGATTCAATCCCGCCAATCGTTTTCTGATTTCCTGTTTCCACTCAGGCATGTTCAACCCCCGTGATTTGGCTGACCGCGCGGACAAATTCCCCCCAGCTTTGGCGCTGCTGCGCCAGAGTTTTTTGACCTTGCGCTGTCAGACGGTAATAACGTCGCCTTCTTTGATTGGGCTTTTCAACCCAGCGCCCCTGAATCAAGCCGCGATTCTCGAGGCGGTAAAGCAGCGGATATAGCGAGGCGATGTGGAAGCGCAGCCTGCCGCCCGAGCGGCCTTCGATGAGCTTCCCGATGTCGTAACCGTGGCGAGGCTGATCCTCGAGCAGGGAGAGAATCAGTAGCTCAGCGCTGCCCTTCTTCCATTCCTGGTCCAGGGTCGTGCCCATATATGCCGCTCCCACATATCACTACGCATGCGAGTGGCTGGGAATTTCACATGGGGTACTCTTTTTTGACGGGGTTAGCGCCAGTCGGAAGCATCACGTGCCGCTGATCCGATATGAAACCCGTGGAAACGGGCCAGGAGTCCGGTTCTGGGAAGGTTGCAGGCCCTAGCCCGCATTATTCTTGAAAAGTCGCCGAGTAAAGAGTTTTTTCGCGGCACGTGACAATAGACGGCTAATGGAAGCGTTCGGTTGAATCGCAAGACTGATTGCAAAGCACTTGGCGAGGTTCGAAGCTAGAGTTTGGC
>DATDHE010000417.1:0-11205 GCA_036521695.1 Candidatus Acidiferrum sp.
TTACCATACCTGGAATAGCAGAGAGATAGGCGCTTACCGCGTATGGACCGGGGAACGGCATTACGAGTATCGCGACTACAACCGCCTGAGCAGGGAGCAACAGCGCGACTACTGGAACTGGCGTCACGATCACCCCGGCAGATACTAGTCCTTGTCCGCGGATTCAAAAGACGGAGCTTGGGCTGGGCAAAGGCAGATTATTTCGGAGCAAATTGGGGAGGCGGGTCCCCAATTCATTTCAGGGCTATGGAATGGTCACGCAATCGGAAGCCAAGCCCGCGCAGAATGCTCCGACTTGAAAAAATTAAATTAGCGAACAACTCCACTGAGCGGACTGGAAGCGGAAGCGTAAAGACGCTTCGGCATGCGCCCGGCAAGCCACGCTTTGCGGCCGGCGGAGACGGCTTCGCGCATCGCTTCGGCCATCAGGACAGCGTCGGCGGCTTCGGCGATGGCTGTGTTCATCAGGACGCCATCAGCACCCAATTCCATTGCGACGGCGGCATCGGATGCAGTGCCCACACCTGCATCGACAATCATGGGGACTTCGGTGATGCGTTCGCGAAGGATGCGGAGATTTGCGGGATTCTGAATGCCGAGGCCCGATCCGATGGGCGCAGCGAGCGGCATGACGGCGGCGGCGCCTGCATCGATGAGTTTGCGGGCGGCGATCAGGTCGTCATTCGTGTAGGGGAGAACCACGAAGCCTTCTTTTACTAGGACCCGCGTGGCTTCGATGAGTTGCTCGGTATCGGGGAAAAGAGTTTGCTGGTCGCCGATGACTTCGAGCTTGACCCAGTTGGAGAGGCCGACTTCGCGGGCGAGCCGGGCAGTACGAATCGCTTCGTCGGCGGTGTAACAGGCGGCCGTGTTGGGAAGGATAAAGATTTTTTCGCGATCGATGTAATCGAGGAGCGATTCTTTGGAGCGGTCGGTGAGATTCACGCGGCGGACGGCGACGGTAACCATGTCCGCGCCGGACGCGGCGTGGGCGCGAGCCATCTCGGGAAAGCTGCGGTATTTGCCCGTTCCCACGATCAAGCGGGATTTAAAGGCGCGCCCAGCTATGATTAGTTCATCTGACATTGGTATCCCCACTGGGATTTTAGACCTCCCCGGGCCTGGCGACAAATCGTAAAGACGCTCGACTCGCAGGTCCGACAGTTCCCTGGAGAGAAAATCAATAAACTACAAAAACCTTGGAAGCGCCGGGCAAGAACCAGCCGGCCTGACGACGCCCCACAAATTAGGGTGAGGCGCGATGCGACCCGGGAAGCAATTTGTGGTTAATATAACTAGCCCCTCCCCCGGTTTTTTTGTAGGCATTGATTCTAAAAGATTTAGGAATAATCGTAACCTTTTCAGAATCAACACTATCAACACTTACGGGACGCTTTTTAGGTGTGGATTCTAAAGAACTTATTTCACAATAGCATTCGGCAGAACCGGTATTTCGTGAGTGTTGCTGATAAAGAGTTTAGGCCAGGAAGGACTCCAAAAAACAAAAAACGCAATCTGGAGATTGGCGGTCCCGGGTAGGAGCCGCAACATTTAGGCAGTCGTGCGAGTCTCCGGGAAAAGCGGCGGCAGGGCTGCCGCACCCCGCGTCGCGGGTGTTAGTTTTGCAGAATGGGGCGGGGCTCGGAGACGTCGGCGTAGAGGCCCTCGATGACGTCGTGAAGTTGCTGTTCTACCACGCGGCGTCGAAGCTTCAGCGTAAACGTGAGGCCGCCATTGTCGAACGTGAAGTCATCCGGCAGGAGGGCAAAGCGTTTGATGGATTCATATTGCGCGAGATTCGCGGTCAGGCGCTTCACTTCGGCTTCGATGAGCGAACGGACAAAGGGATGCGCAACCATTTCCTTGTTCGAAGAAAACTTGATTCCCTGCTCTGCGGCTTTCGCGGCGACTGTAACGGGATTGGGCACGATTAGGGCAGAAATAAATTTACGTCTGTCACCGACAACCATGGCGTTCAGGATGAATGGGCTGGTCTTTAGGGCGTTTTCGATAGGTTGCGGCGCTACGAATTTGCCGGCGGCGGTTTTAATGAGATCTTTTTTACGGTCGGTGATGAATAGATAGTTGTCTTTGTCGAGATAGCCGATGTCCCCGGTGCTGAACCAGCCGTCGGCGCTCAACACTTCGCGCGTGGCTTCCGAGCTTTTGTAATAGCCCTGCATGACGCACGGGCCTTTGGCGAGGATTTCGCCGTCTTCCGCGATGCGAAGCTCGACGTTGGGAATCGGCTTGCCTGAGCTGCCCATTCGGTTTTGCGGATAGTTGGAAGTTAGAACCGGGGCCGTTTCCGTGAGTCCGTAGCCCTGGTAAATCGGAACGCCTACCGCCCAGAAAAACTCGGCAAGCGCTTTCGCAAGCGGCGCACCGCCGGAAAAAACTAGGCGCAACTTTCCGCCGGTTCCTTCGCGAATCTTCGAGTAAACGAGCTTGTCGGCCAGACCCCAGGCGAGCTTTACTTGCGAACTGGTGTTCTTTTCCCCGGAACGCCATAAAGCCGAACGGCTCGCGATTTCCATTGCCCAGTCAAAGATCTTTCGTTTAGAGCCAGTCTGTTTGCTGCCCTGCTCCATGACGCGGGTATAGATTTTCTCGAAGACGCGCGGCACGGCGGCAAGAAGCGTTGGTTGAATTTCGAGGAGGGTCTGGGCAACTTGCTCGACGGCCTCGACGTAAGCAATGGCTACGCCATGGAAAAGATGGGCGTAGTCGAGAGTGCGGCCGTAAACATGGGCAAGCGGAAGGAAGGAAATGGCAACGTCATCCTTCGAGTCAAATTTCACGTTGGCGCAGGAGTCTGTGACGTTTGAACAAAAGTTTGTGTGCGTCAGCATGACGCCTTTCGGTTCGCCTGTCGTGCCGGAGGTGTAGATGATCGAGGCCAGCTGGCCGGGGAGGACTTGCGAGGCGCGCATTCGGTAGGCCGCGACATCGGCACCGCCCGCAGTGGCAATCAGCGTTTCGTAACGGAGGTAATCCGGCGGGAGGTCTGATCCGCAATCCGCGAGGATGATTTGTTCCAGTTCTGGGAGCTGCGCGCGCACGGCTTGAAGCTTGTGCATTTGTGGCGCGCCTGCGGCGAAGACGAACTTTGCGCCGCAATGCTTGAGGATGTAGGTGATGCGTTCCTGCGATTCGTTGAAATAGATGGGAACGGTGACGCCGCCCGCGCCCGTGATGGCAAAGTCAGCGATGTGCCACTCCGGGCGATTGGCCGCAAAAAGGCCGACACGGTCGCCCGGCTTCACGCCGAGTTCGACAAATGCTGTGGATAGGCCCGCGACGCGGCGCAAAAGTTCTTCGGACGCGATCGATTTCCAGCCATCTGTGCCGCGAAACATCTGCGCGCGGGGGTTCGACAGGGAGTCGACCGCGTTGAGCAATCGCGAGGGAAGGGTGCCGTAGTTCATCGGAAACCTTGACTCTACCCTAGGCCATTTCGGCGCGCAATCCAACCCCAGTACTGTGGAGGGTCAGTTTACGTCTAGTGCGTTAATGAGGAGCTATGGGGATTCGTTCGCTGAGTCAATTCTTATTAAATCGAAGTGCGGGCGGAATCCACTCAGGACTCTGATGAATCTGTTTTCCGAAGATCTCAGAGTTCGCTAGAAAAGATCTGTACGGGCGTTCAGGGTCAAATCGCACGTTCACGTTTGTCCCGTCCAGTTTCTTTTGAAGGCCCCGAGCGTCCTGCTTGTCTTCCTGTCGGACAACGGCAAAAAAATCCACGTAGCACACGCCTGCAACAATGTAAGTGTACCCAAACAGGGCTCTTAGTTATTTTGCTTGTATACAAAGTCAAAAAAGAGCTTTGAAATACTGCCTCACTTTTTTGAATAGTTCCGGCCGTAACAGGCCAAGTTCGACTTCGGCTTTCAAGGAAGTAGTAACGCACATTTCTAATGCCGAGGAATGCCACAAATATTAGGAATGCGAGCGTGGAGTATGAGCTGAAAGTCCAGATGAGTCTCCGAGCTTTTATGTAGCGGGCTCCTTGCTCCTTCATTTTAGTAGCTTGCGGAATTCATCGCGAAGTCTGAACCCATTTTCGGGTACTCCTGGAGAGTTTCCTTAGAGGAAACTGACTTACTATCCGGTACTATACCTGGCCGACGCACAAGGCCACTGCAAGGAGCTTGTGTGGTGCGGAAAGCAGCTCTGCGTTAAGATGAAACGCGGAGTTTCTTGATGAGCGCTACGCTTTCCGGAAGAGTGGCTGACGGAGTTTTGTCGCGCGGGCCTTTTCGCGCGGCGCGGGGTACTACGCTTTCGTGCAAAGGGTGGCAGCAGGAAGCTGCGCTGCGCATGTTGATGAACAATCTCGACCCCGAGGTTGCGGAGAAGCCGGAAGATTTGGTGGTGTATGGCGGGACTGGGAAAGCGGCGCGCAACTGGGAATGCTTTCACGCCATTGTGCGGTCGCTGAAGGCGCTCGAATCTGACGAGACACTTTTGGTGCAATCGGGCAAGCCGGTCGCCGTTTTCCGAACGCATGAGTACTCGCCGCGTGTCCTTCTCTGCAATTCCAACCTGACCGGCCACTGGAACAATTGGGAACGCTTCAACGAACTCGATCGCGCCGGGCTGATGATGTACGGCCAGATGACCGCGGGCAGCTGGATTTACATTGGCACGCAGGGAATTTTGCAGGGCACGTACGAAACATTTGCGGCGGCGGCTCGAAAACATTTTGGCGGTGATTTGGCAGGCAAGCTGGTTGTGACCGGCGGCATGGGCGGGATGGGCGGCGCGCAACCGCTGGCGGCGACGATGAACGGCGCGGCGTTTTTGGGGATTGACGTTGATCCGGAGCGCATCAAGCGGCGCGTGAAGGGCGGCTACTGCGACGTCATGGTGACGAGCCTCGACGAAGCGCTGCGCATTTTGAAAAATGCCGTTCGCAAGCGCGAAGCGACTTCTGTCGGGTTGGTGGGCAACTGCGCCGACTTGATTCCGGAGCTGGCGAAGCGCGGCGTTGTGCCGGATCTCTTGACCGATCAGACTAGCGCGCATGATCCCATCACCGGCTATGTGCCGAATGGCATGTCGCTCGAAGCGGCGCTCGAACTGCGCAAAAACGATCCGCAGGAATACCGGAAGCACGCGCTTGCCGCCATGGTGCAGCACGTCCAGGGCATGCTCGATTTGCAGAAGCTAGGCGCGGTCACGTTTGATTACGGCAACAACATTCGAACGTTTGCGTTCGAACATGGCGTCAAAAATGCTTACGACTTTCCCGGATTTGTGCCGGCGTATATCCGCCCACTCTTTTGCGAAGGCAAAGGGCCCTTCCGCTGGGCCGCGCTTTCCGGCGAGGCTTCGGATATCGCGCGGACGGACCAACTCGTCCTGGAAATGTTTCCGCACGACGAACACCGGACACGCTGGATTGCGCTGGCACGGAAACGCGTGAAGTTTCAGGGGCTGCCATCGCGGATTTGCTGGTTGGGTTACGGCGAGCGTGACAGATTCGGCCTGGCGCTCAATGAACTGGTCGCGCGCGGCGAGTTGAAAGCGCCGGTGGTGATGGGGCGCGATCATCTCGATTGCGGCTCGGTTTCTTCGCCCTATCGCGAAACAGAATCGATGCTTGACGGTTCCGACGCCGTTGCCGATTGGCCGCTGCTCAATGCCCTCGTGAACACTGCTAGCGGCGCGTCGTGGGTTTCCATTCACAATGGCGGCGGCGTGGGCATTGGCTATTCGCAGCACGCCGGCCAAGTCACGATAGCCGACGGCACAAAGGAAATGGCCGCGCGGATCGAACGCGTGTTGATGAATGATCCTGGAATGGGCGTCGTGCGTCATGTGGATGCGGGCTATCCGGAGGCGATTGCATTCGCGAAGAAGACCGGCGTCAAAATACCAATGTTGTAGAGAGTATCTTCCCCGCCCCGCTCCGCATCGTAGATAGAGTAGTTCCGCAGGAGGAAATCATGTACGTCATTTTAGGAGCCACAGGAAATACTGGAAGTGTCACCGCAGAAGCACTCCTGGCGAAAGGCCAAAAAGTGCGCGTCGTGGGACGAAGCAAGGAGCGTCTCTCGAAGCTCGTTGCGCGCGGCACGGAGGCATTTGAAGCGGACGTGACGGATTCCGCGGCTTTGACTAAAGCCTTCACAGGCGCGCGGGCGGTCTATGTGATGTTGCCGCCCGATCCAGCGAACCCGTATTACCGGGAGCATCAGGATGAGGCGACAAATGCGATTACGACTGCGCTCGAAGTCGCCGGCGTCACGCACGCTGTGGTTCTCAGCAGCTTTGGCGCAGACAAGGCAAACAAGACAGGCCCTGTGCTTGGGCTTCACATCCTGGAAGAAAGGCTTGCTCGAATCCCTAAGCTCAATGCGCTTTTTCTTCGCGCCGGCTATTTCATGGAAAACACCCTGCCGCAAGTGGGCATCATCAAAAGTTTCGGGATGATGGCCGGCCCGGTCAGTGCGGGCCTCGCAATGCCGGTGATCGCCACTCGTGATATCGGTGCCGCGGCGGCCGGAGCGCTTCTCAAGCTCGATTTTACCGGCCAACAGAAGCGCGAACTACTGGGGCAGCGAGACCTCACGTATCTGGAAATTGCCAAGATCGCTGGAGCGGCCATTGGAATACCGAATCTCGCCTACGTTCAGTTACCTGCGGAGCAGGTGATTCAAGCGATGACGCAGATGGGCATGTCCAAAGATTTCGCAACGCTGCTCAGCGAGATGTGCGATTCGCTGAATAACGGGCACATGTGCGCGCTCGAAACTCGGACGGCGACGAACACGACGCCAACATCCTACGAGGAATTTGTGCAGAAAGTGTTTGTTCCAGCCTATAAAGGGCAAGCTACGACGGCCTGAATTAGGACAGACACTCTTTTCTGTCCGCTTTTCATCACGGATCCGGCCCAGAGGCGAGGACAGGCAGGAGTGCCTGTCCTACTCCTGCTGTGCACCCGCCTGGTCTATCCGGCATAATAGCCGGGCCTTGTCGACTTCCCTTCTCATCACCGGCGCCTCACAACTCCTCACGCTTCGCGGCTACGGCTCGCGGCGCGGCGCCGCGCTCGCCAACCTTGGCATCATCAAAGACGGAGCGCTTCTTATTAGCGCTGGCACGATCGCGGCTGTTGGAACGCGCGCAAAAATAGAAACACTTCCCGAATCGACCACCGCGGAGAAATTGGACCTCGGCGGCCGCGTCGTACTGCCGGGCTTTGTCGATTCGCACACGCATCTGATCCACGCCGCGAGCCGCGCCGAAGAATATGAGCTGAAAATCGCCGGCGCAAGTTATGAAGAGATTGCCCGCAAGGGCGGCGGGATATTGAACTCCGTAAAAAAACTGCGAGCAGCCACATCGGAGGCGCTGAAACAATGCGCACGCAAAGCGCTCACGCAATTCGCCGCCTATGGCACCACGACGATCGAAGCAAAAAGCGGCTATGGCCTGGATATCGCGAGCGAATTAAAAATTCTCCGGCTGCACAAGGAACTTGCTGCCGAGCAGCCACTGGATATCGTGTCGACGTTTCTCGGCGCGCATGTCGTTCCGGCGGAGTATCGTGGCAGCGCCGCAGGAGTGAAAAGGTACATCGCGCTCCTCACCGAGCAACTAATCCCCGAAGTGGCGCAAGAAAAACTAGCGGAATTCTGCGACGTCTTCTGCGATCGCGGGGCGTTCACTCCAGAGCAAGCCAAGCAAATCCTCGAAGTTGGCAAGCACCACGGCCTGGGGCCCCGGCTTCATGCAGAACAGCTTACCCGCACAGGCGCAACGCAACTTGCCGTGAAACTCGGCGCAGCCAGCTGCGACCATCTCGAACAAGTTAATTCCAACGACATCGCGGCCCTGGCAAAGTCCCAGACTGTTGCGACGCTCCTGCCGGGCTGCGATTACCATCTTGGCCTCGCGCGATACGCGCCAGCCCGCAAACTAATCGATGCGGGTGCTATCGTCGCCCTTGCCACGGACTACAACCCCGGCACCAGTCCCACGAAGAGCATGCCGATGATTCTGTCGCTGGCATGTACTCAATTGCGTATGTCACCGGCCGAAGCCATCTCTGCCGCGACCGTTAACGGGGCCTATGCCCTGCGCCGCGAGAAACATATCGGCTCGCTCGGGGTTGGCAAATTGGCGGACCTCGCCGTCTTCGAACTGGCCGATTACCGCGAAATTCCTTATTATTTTGGAATGAACACCTGCTGGTTGACCATGAAGCGGGGTGTCGTGGTCCATGCCGCCAACAACGCCAAAGCCTAGCCCGCGGAAAAGACCGGAAAAAAAGATCAAAGTCCTGCAAGTGAAGAGGACGCCGCAGAAGTCTTTGCTTTCCGAGCACTTTTATCCCGCTTTGGGAATTCTCTTTTTGGTCGCGACGTTTTTTCTTACGGCATTCGGTTTCAGCCTTTACGAATCGGCGGTCGTGGGGCTCTGGATCGTGGGAATCGTCTTTTTTATCAGGCAGACAGTCCAGTTCATAAGGGGCGAGCCCGCTCCCAAAAAGGAAGGGAAAAAGCCGTTAGCGTCGATGCCATCAAAAAAGTACACTCCGCCCGCATTACCCAGAGTGAGCAAGGATTTCCGTCCGATGCCGCCAGAGGGTGACAAAAGATATCCTCCGCCGAGCCCTTTTATCAAGCCTCCAAAATAATCCGGGCAAATTCATAGCCCGTTGGCCTGCAACGCTGGTCGCATGAGTTGGCTCTGGAGGCACAAAATCTCCTATGATGGTCTAGTGAGACGCGAGGGACACGTTTGCGATGAAACGACTGATTGAGTGCGTGCCGAATTTTTCCGAGGGGCGAGACCCCGCAAAGGTCGAAGCTATCGTCTCGGCGATGAGCAGCGTACCAGGCGTGTATGTCCTCGATCGCGAAATGGACGCCGACCACCATCGCTGCGTTGTCACGCTGGCAGGTGAGCCGGATGCCGTCGCGGAAGCGGCCCTTCTCGGAGTCGGCAAGGCCATGGAGCTGATCAATCTGACGAAACATACCGGCGCGCACCCGCGCGTGGGCGCAGCGGACGTTATTCCCTTTATTCCGATCGAAGGCGTCACGCTTGAAGATTGCGTCGCTCTCGCACGGCGCACTGGCCACGAAATTTGGGCGCGCTACAGAATCCCCGTATTCTTCTACGAAGCGGCCGCGGTGCGGCCCGACCGCGTCAATCTCGAAAATGTGCGACGCGGGCAGTTTGAAGCCTTGCGCGAACAGATGAAGCACAATCACGACCGCCAGCCAGACGTTGGCGAGCCAAAGGTGCACCCGACGGCGGGTGTGACGGTAATTGGTGCGCGCAAATTTCTGATCGCCTATAACGTGAATCTGAACACGCCGGACGTCGGCATCGCCAATAAAATTGCAAAAGCCATCCGCTTCTCCTCCGGCGGGCTCCGTTACGTCAAATCCATGGGAGTGGAGCTGAAGGCGCGCAACCTCGCCCAAGTCTCTATCAACCTCACTGATTTCGAGCAAACGCCGATGCACCGCGTCTACGAAATGGTTAAGCGCGAAGCCCAACGCTACGGCGCCGTACCGGTGGGCAGCGAAATCGTCGGTCTGATTCCCAAAAAAGCGATTGAGATGGCCGCGGACTTTTTCCTGCAACTGGAAAACTTCTCCCCCGAACAGGTGTTTGAAAATAAGCTCGCCGCTGCGCTCGGTGGAGCGCCGCTCGAAGCCGGCAAGGACGGCAAACTCGCCGGCCTGGCGCGCCCGTTTCTAGAAGCCGTGGCCGCTCCAACAGCGACGCCGGGAGGCGGCAGCGTTTCCGCTCTGGCGGGCGCTTTGGCGGCTTCGCTTGGCCAGATGGTCGCTGGACTTTCCCGCAAAAAGAAGTCCCAAGCCGCGCACGTCGACAAACTCTCAGCGGTACTTGACGAATTGCGGCGCATCACGAACGAACTCGCGGAAGCTATCGACCGCGACGCCACCTCCTACGACGAAGTAATGGCCGCGTACAAGCTGCCACACGGAAATCCCGAGGAAGCGCAAAAACGGGAAGCTGCGATTCAGGCCGCGACAAAAGGGGCTTCCGAGGTCCCGCTTCGGGTTGCAGAGCTGTCCGTTACCCTTTTCGAACGATTGGGACAACTGGATGCTATCGCCGCTGCATCCATGAGGTCAGACTTGGAAGTAGCACGGCACATGGCCGCGGCGGGGGCAAGCGGCGCTTTAGCCAACGTCGAGATCAATCTCGATGGCATTTCCCATAGCGCTTATGTGGCGCTCATGCGCGAAAAGATTGCCTCCCTTCGCGAACGATTGGGGAATGCACCCCGCTCGACGACCGCGTAGAATAGATCTTCTCCCAGCCATTGAAAGGAGCACTTGATGAAACTTACAGGGAATTTAAGCCCGGCTCGTATTGGGCGGGCGTTCTACCGAATCTTGGCGATTAGCCTTTTGCTTGGCGTGGTACTGACACTGCCCAAGCCGGCGCAGGCGGGCCGCCTCGGCGCGGACGTTATCGGAATGTTCCCCAAGGACGTTGGCGAATTTGGCTACGCCGACTTGAAGAAAGCCCGCACTCTGAAATGGTTTCCGCAATTGCAAGAGCAAGTGCTTCCCGAGCGGTTTCGCCAATTCGAAAAATTTCTCGCCTCCACCGGCAATGATCCAAACAGCCAGGTGGATGAGATCGCCTGGGCGCTCGTCGCCGAGGGTATGACCTCCAAAACCGAAGGCGCCGGCTCTGACGCCGTTCCCAGCGGGGAACAGATGGTGGGAATCGCGCTGGGCAACTTCAATCAGGACTCGACCGCCTCTTACTTCAAAAAGCAAAAGCTTCCCACGACATCCTTTCACGGCTATACGTTTTACGCCTTTGGCACGGGAACTGGCGCGACGGACCTTTTCTTCGTTTTCATCGATGCTAGCACCGCCGCGTATGGCCACAAGAGCATCCTCGAGAAGATGATCAGCGTACGCTTCGGCGATGAAGAAGGTCTGATGCGCAACGACAAGTTCTTCTCGCTGATCAATGAAGCCAACACGGGCAGTTCCGTTTGGCTGGTCACCAATCCTGCCTATACCCGCCTGGCGATGCAGCAATTGGCCCCTGAGATCGAACAGTTTCCCGAAGCTGCGAAGCTCGTGATGCGGATGCAAAACTCCATTATCAATATTGAAGCTGGTACCGATCTCGACGCGAAAGTTCAGGCGATTTGTGGTTCCACTGAGGACGCCAACACGCTCGGCC